>NZ_JBFRJQ010000029.1:0-62916 GCF_041468985.1 Shewanella sp. 10N.286.52.A9
CAGTTTTCGCATTTGGTTTTGCCATCACAACCTTTGCAGTGGCCTTTATTAGGGCAGTGATCACCGTCGGTTTTATGGGCTTGTTCTAAGTTCATTCCGCATTTAGGACAAGTATCTCCAGCGTTACCTGTGACTTCGGGATGCATAGGGCAGATATGTGATTGATGCTGCTCGCTAACGTGATGTGCGGCTGTGGCTACTTGCACAGTAGAGCTAATTAAAAAGAGGCTCAGTACGATATAGATAATATTTTTCATTGCTTAATTCCATGAAATAGTCGGACGATAACCTGCGTCGTTTCGTCCGTAAATAGTCGTTTGTGTAGATATAAAAGTGTTATTAGTCGTTGTTACTAAAACGGTTTTATAACGTTAACTGATAGGCGGCTTAAATGCTTGCGACGCATCGATTGATTGAAAGTAAGGTTGGGGAGTGACAATGACATGTCCCAGATTTTGATTGAAATGCCAAGGCGTTTGAATGGATAAGGTATCTGCTAGGCTGATATATAAGCAATTTTCACAATTTAATTGACAAGTATTATTGCTTTGGCAACTAACTGTTTGTTGGTTTTTTTCATGTTCATGCTGACAGTTTGAACAAGCTTGGCATGATGTGTCGCTTGCCTCTTGATGATGGCTAGACGTTATTACTGAAGTTGAAATTGATGTTTGAGTTGATGGGGTATTGCCCTTAGGTGTCATTGTTGTTGGATTAGCAAATACCAGCTGACTGAAGAGCGTCAGTAAAGTAACAAGGTATATCAACGGATGACGTAAAAGGGTATGCATATCAATTCCATAAAAAAAGATGTTCGGAGCTTATCACCATTTTTTTACGTGGAATCTGACCCAATTCACAGTTACAAACACAGTGACTGTGAAGGTATAAACATCGATTCAATTTGTTACCTTGATCACTCTTATCGACGAATTCATCGCAAAAATCGTCACAAAAAAAGCCGTAGCAACACGCTACGGCTATAAATGCCTAATGCCTTTGTATGGGGATTGGTATCAGGCTGGGCGACGATTATTCTTCGGCTGTAATTAGCTCGAACTCATTACTCGCCTTAGCCCCATGAATCAAAATGGCCACTTTATATTGCTCGACAGCGCCGGCTGCAGCTTTACTATCAAGGTCTAAGTCTGTGGCATTAAAGGTATATTGCCCAGCAATATCTGTTTCGGTTAATACCCCATTACATGCATCTTCAGTACTCGTATCACAGCTATAACTTTGACTCACATGCCAACGCTTCCATGCTTTAGCATTATTAGACTCAGAAATAGGATAACCAAAATACATAATCTGATAACTAGAGGCATCGGTTATTGCTTTGTCTGCATCATTTGTCAAAGTAAAAGTGAGTGTGCCAGACTCGGTGTCGAATGTTTTTAATGTTAACGTTACCGCTTCTGCTTCATCAATGGCTACAGATTCACTGACGGGTGGATCAACAGGATCAGTTACCGGTGGTTCAACTACCGGTGGCTCGACAGGTTCCGTTGTATTGTCATCATCACTACAACCTATGAGTAGCAGTGAGCTCGTTAATAAGGCGCTCAAAAGTTTGCGTTTCATGATGGGCTCCTTAATTGAAATGTCCGGTATGACAAGTTTCACACTCTAAATCGCCTTTAACACTCGCTGCTGAGCCCATAGTGTCACTTGTGCCGTGGCAAGATTGACAACTGGCTGTTGCTTCTGATGCCATAGATTCTGGTAATACGCCAATATCTTCTCCAGCGTATGCACGATTGAGCAAATCGACGATGTAGTAGGCCATGCTCGCTGATAGACGTTTACAACGTTCGCCTTTTTCAACAAAAGGTTTGCCGCCATTGATTGCTGACCAGTTACTGATTGATGAGTGACATAATGGACTGTTGGCGATAGAAGTAAGGCCGACTAACAGGCTTTTTTCCGCAGTTGATCCAATACCAGCAACAAACTCATCAGAAGAAAGTGGAAGATCTTCTCTTTCGTAATATCTAAATGATGCGCTGATGACCGCTGAATTTTGATCGTTAATATCATCAAGGATATTAATTAGCATCCCTGCGGCATTTAAGTTGCCGCAAATGGTGCCTTGACCAACAATACCTGCCCAGCCGTAACCAGCTAATGCTGTAGGGATTGAGGCAAAGTTAGCCGCATCTGCACTTGATGACTCTGCAAGTTTAGTAATAATGGCGTGAAAAACTTGATGCATACAGCCCCCACCTGTTTCGTAGGCGAGTTTTGCTGTGGCCATGGCATCTAATGGTACATACTTTAATTTATCACCGAGTTCTAAACGGAAATTTCCATCGGCATCAGTGGCAGCAAATGCTGAAGTACCCACTAAAGTAGCACCTGCTGCGACACTACTGATTCCAATAATTTGGGTTAAGGCTTGACGTCTAGTTATGCTCATAATAATCACCCTATTTGCTGTTTTCTTATTGATTAAGTTCAAGCTTGTCATGCTTGTCATGCTTGTTTTGTTGTTAATTGTTCATCTCTTCGAGTCAGTGGCTTACTGGCTTTTATCATCTTGGTAGGCGTTGCTCGATAGAGTTAATGTAAGCAATGTGCAGATAAATTTTGTGATGATTAGCCAATTAATGTGGAGGTAAGAAAAACGGCTTTTGGGAGCGTTAACTCCGTTACTCACTGATGATTTTTTGAGGCAACTTGCTACTTTTTGCGAGGGGGATCACGCTATTAATGAGATTAATCAAGATTAACGGCACTATTAACGGTTAATTGGTTTTATTTACATTATGAATTTAAGTGACTTGCCTCTCACTTTGTTGTGCAAAGGTAAATAAAAGCCCTTTAGCTTGTTACAAAAAGACCGCTAAATTAATCAGGATCACAGAAAAATTTATACTTTCTTTTTACACTGAATTTATAGAAGTGTGGTTGGGAAAAGATGAATGCATTTAGGGCATTGCCGGTTTAATAAAGCTAAGGGTGAGCTAACTAACCAACAGACAGGAGATGTGTGGCATCTTCCTCGAGCTGAACGACAAGTGCTGAGCTTATTGATTGATTATCAAGGGCAAGTTGTGGCTAAACCTTTGTTGAAAAAAGGGGACGAACAAGCGCCACCGTTAAGCGATGCGTCAGTCACTCATGCGATTTTCACGCTTAGAGCTTTTCTAGGCCCGCAGTATGAAACGCTAATAGAAACAGTCAAAGGACAAGGATATCTATTAAAACCTCACCGAAGTCGCAAACATCAATCTCAGCGCTTACCCACTAATGTGATCATCTTGGCGACATGCATTGGCATCTTTGTCATCGTCTCCATAATGACAACGATCATATTATGGGGACAGTTTTCGCAAACAGCGACATCGCCAGCGCAGCCGTTTAGTGAATCTACGGTGACATTGGCCTCAGGCAAAACTGTTGATGTGATTTTGTACTCATCATCGAAAACAAATAATGCCTTACTAAAAGAGCAGGGCGCCCAATTAGAGCAAAGCTTAGCTGAGTGTAAGCAGTCTTCATTGCAAAGTGTTTATTTGTCACTGTCACACGATGAGCAAGTACTTAATATTACGTTACGTGGTGAGCTTATTGGTCAATCTGTTATTCGTAACCTCAAAATAAGTGACCTGAGACAACCCAAAAAGTTTGTCAGCCAACAATGGCTAAAAGGGGTTGAGATTTGTGATTAACGTAATTGCCATGACTGACATTTATCGATTCATGGCTTGGCTTCAAGAGCAGGAGGGACACCAATGAGTTTTTCATGGCGTTGGTTATTAGGCTTGGTGGCAATATTACTCTTCACAACGGGGATCGCTGGCGGGTATCAATTGAACACAACTAGCCCAAGTTTTATGTTGAGTTGCAGTTCTGAGTTATACAATCGCAATAATGAAACACAAGACAGCAATCATTATCTTTTGGTGGATTTATTATCAAAAGATGGCCAAGTACAAGTGCATTATCGCTATTTTAATATCGATGGTACCACTGCGGGCACTGTCTCTATGCAAGGCCAAGTAAATCATATAGATAATCAAAATCGGATTTATGATATTTCGGTGAATACTAAGCAAGAAAGCCCACTGGCTGAAGATCAGCAGCCGCCAGAGCATTATCGTTATCTTTCCTACGTCAGTAACTTAAATTTAAGCCGAGACGGTATGCATAATCTGAGCTTACAAGTTCTTGAACAAGATGATGCCAAAGACTTTGCTGTAGTCTTGTTTCAGCCAAGCAATACCGTCTGTGGTTGCCGCTTAGTCAATTAGCCAACATTACTGCACTGTCGTTGCTATTCCCTAGTGGGTTAGTCATCACTTACCTGTAAACGCCGGCTTGGCAATAATTGTGTTGTCAAATAGCAGAATGAGACTTGAATATGGCGTTGTTAATGTCTCATTAACCGCAAATTGCGATACACCAAAAGATATATTCATTGAGCAAAGAGTTGGTATTGCCTACAATAGCACTAGATCTTATTACTACAGAGCATGACCATGAACGATACAACTTCACAACCCGCTTTACCTGATCGCTTATCTGTTAATCCACGCAGCCCACATCATGTTGAGGCGATTTTTCAATTTGATATTGGCATTAAGGTTAATGGCAAAGAACGTTTTGATGTTGAAGAATACTGTATCAGCGAAGGTTGGGTTAAAGTACCAGCTGGTAAAGCATTAGACCGTCGTGGCCAACCTTTACTTATGACTGTTAAAGGTACTGTGGAAGCGTTCTACCGTTAAATACCTTGGTATAACTTGCTTAAAAAAGGCTTAGTGATAATCACTAAGCCTTTTTTGGTTTACTAGGGGGTGTCTATGTTGAGTGTCACTTAATTGAGTGTCACTTAGTAATGAGCACGTAGCTGGCGTAAACAAACTTTGCCGACCATAGCTCACATTTAAAAACAACATGACTTTTATTCATGTTGGATAGCTGTAAAATCCGCGCCTTGTTTAATCACTTATCTAATTCATCATGATCGACTTGGCTTTACTCCCTGTTTATTTAACCACTGTGGTCGCTTTATTGTTGATCCCTGGGCCTGACATGCTGCTGATTGCCAGCTCAAGTCTGAGTTATGGCCGAAAAGTTGGCGTATATGCAAGCTTTGGTAATGCAACTTCAGGGTTAATTTTAACCTTACTTGCAGCTATGGGGGTATCAGCATTAGTGGCGATGAACCCAATAGCGTTAGAAGTATTAAGAGTTCTGGGCGGCGCTTACTTATTAAAGATGGGGTGGGACTGCATGCGCAGCAGTGCAGCGGATGCACCTGAAATTGAGCAGCAAAATAACTTAGCCAAGTTACTATATCGCCGTGCGGTTTTTAGTAATCTACTTAATCCAAAAGCGCTGATCTTCTTTGTGCTGTTTTTACCTCAGTTTGTGTCTACTCAGCTTACAGCCAGCTCTGGCGAACAAATGCTAGCACTGGGATTATTGCTTAATGTGATGGGGCTGTTGTTCAACTTACTGCTGGTGGCACTCGTTGGCAGCTTAGGTAAGCCATTACTTAAAAATGAAAAGTTTCGCACTTACCAAAACAAGTTTATGGGGTTAATATTTTTCGCGTTAGCGATTTGGCTGTTGGCTTCACAAGTGCAAAGCCTTAGCTAAACGATTTGGCTTTTCAGTTAGTCGCTCCAAAGTTAACTAGAGACTGAGTTAAATAGAGCTCAAGTTAAGTCAGTTGAGTGAATTCAAGTAAAGCGGTTATTGCTGATAAGTCATCATAGAGGTTCAATAATAAAGCGAAATAAGGACTATCTTATTTCGCTTTATTTATGGGAAAGTCAGCAGCCAAGGTGATTTTACGCCGCTACCTTGTTGTTAGAAATGTATTTCATTAGGTAATCAGCATCCTTGTATACACCGCCAAGCGTAGCTGAACCTCGGGTGTAAAGCCAAGGTAGGCCGATGAAATATAAGCCCTCAACATCATTGCTGACGCCGCGATAATTACTGGGGTAATTCATTTCATCAAATGAGATACCATCAATCCAAAAGAAGTTAGGTTTAAAACCCGTAGCCCAGATAATGTTTTTAATCGTGCTGATGCTGCCTTTTTGAAACGTTATTGTCTCTTTTTCTGCTGATAAGGTTCGCCCCATGTGGATGACATTATCTTTAGCGAGTAGTGACTTAACATCTGTACCAATAACGGGCTGAACCCCTTTACTTAACCATTGGCCAATTTTACTGTAGCGATTGACTGATAAAAATCCGATTTTAGTAAACCACCACCATAAGGTTTTACCCAAAAAAGTTTGCGGTATTGCCTTAATTTGATCGGTACCTGAAAAATATGCCGTTCGGCCGGTATCTGCAATTTCCGATAAAATCTGCACCCCAGAATCACCAGCACCAACAACTAAACAATCACCGTCTTGAAGCTGTGAAGGATTTTTATAATTCTCGCTATGCAGTTGAGTTACCCCTTCAGCGATATCGACATGACATGGTGGCGTATAGGGCGTGTGAAAAGGCCCCGTGGCAATAATCACTTGTTTGGCTTTATATTTTGTAGTGGCACTGGTGATTTCAAAAATCCCATTTACTTTAGTGACGGCAGTGATTTTTTGATTAAACTCGATAGGGATAGTGTAGTGTTCTACATAGCTTTTCAAGTAGTCAGCGACTTCATATTTATTGGGGTAATAGCCCTTAGGGAAGGGGAATTTCATGCCGGGCAAATGGTTATATTCAGTTGGGGTAAACAGGGTTAAAGAATCCCAACGTTTTAACCAAGGGGCACCAATACAATCATTAGCATCGAGAATCAGATAATCTTTATTTTGTTGGCTCAAATTGTAAGCCATAGATAGCCCAGATTGGCCAGCGCCAATGATGATAAATTCTTTCATGAAATCCAATCTACTGCGTTTTGATATTATTATGGGCGACATTCTAACAGAACCAGCCAGCGGTAATTGATTATTGGCTAAATCAATTGCCTCAGGCTGTGTAAACCTGTGCAGAAAGCCGGTGTAATCGGCATAAAAAAACACGGTATAAACCGTGTTTTTTTAATTGATATTGGCGTTATTTAAAAGCTGCAATTTCTTTTTTAACGGCATCAACAACGGCAAGTGGCGTGCTGATATATTTTGAGTGGTCAATGAAAATCGCGTTGTCACCAACTGTCATCACTAACGCAGGAAAGTTTGCAGTGCCTAACATCTGCTGAATTTCTGCAATCGCCTCAAGTACACATTCAGCATCGACACTTAGCTCATCTCTAAATATTTTGTTTGATGGAGACAGCTTATATTCGGCGACAATGTCCATAAAATCATGTTTGGTATCCAGTGGATTACCTTCAATAAAATGGGCTCTTTGCAATGCATTAAGTACAGGTAATTGCTTGTCGGCTTGTTTGCTTTGCAGCCAGCCCATTAAGTTTGCTGTTTTGACAGAATTTTTGGGACTATTCACATAACGAATGTGCTCACGACCAAATTTAAGGCCACTGGCTCTGGCTGCCGCTTCCATTTGCTCTTCGCCTGCACTGTCTTTGCCCATGTAATGTGCTGTGTGCAGCAGGTGTACCTTCATTTTAGGGTAGGCATCTTGTAAGGCATTCACAATCGGAGTGGTAGCATAGCTCCAAGGGCAGTGTGAGTCGTAGATAAAATAAAGCTCGGTGGTCATGAGTTACTTCTTAAATGAATGTTGATAGCAAGATCCTAAATAGTTTGAAGTCATTATTCAATCCTTGTCGTGTGTTACTTAGAACTTATCGACGTTAACCCTGCCTTAACCCACACTTCATTATGCTTATCCCAATATTAGTGGGAGAGCATCAATGACGTTTCGACATTCCATCATTGCAATCGTGTTAACAAGCCTAGTCGGCTGCGCTGCCAATGACAGTGCAAACTTTGCGACTCAAGCATCAGACAATCGTACTCAAACTATTGAAAAGTTGATTAAAACAGTCAATGAAAGTACGGGGAGTCATGCGGGTGTGCAACATACAACTAACGCCAATGTGTTATTGACTGATTTAGTCTGTGTACCCGCATTGAATACCTACCTTGAGGCGGCGTTAAACCATAGTCCAAGCTTACAACAAAGCATCATTGCCCTTAAGATTGCTTATGCACAACAAGGGGTGACCTCTGCTAGTCGCTTGCCAAGCGTGAGTGCTGGATTTGATGCCCAAAATGCCGAAGACAGCGATGAATCTTATAGCGCTGATGTCACCGTCAGTTGGGAATTGGATATCTGGCAAAAGTTGGCTGATAGCTCTGCAGCAGCGACAAAAGATATTGCTGCGACTCAAGCCAGTTTAGATGCGGCTAAAAATCTGCTTGCAGCTAATATCATGCGAGGTTGGCTTGAGATCAGTGTTAACCAACAATTATTAGATATTGAACAGCGCCGTTTAGCCATCCTTGCGCAAAATGAAACCTTAGTGCTTGAACGTTACCAAGCTGGCCTAGGCTCATTAGAAGAGTTGGATAATGCTAAAACGAGTACAGCTTCAACTCGCGCTACAGTGGTTCAATACCAAGAGAGCGTCGCCCAAAGCAAGCGAAGCTTGATGTTACTCACTGGTCAGTGGCAGCCAGAAAGTGAGATGCCAGCGCTTGATGTTGTCAGTGAGTTTCCCCATGTCATTAACCCGCTCGATGCTGTGCCTGTGCAAAATATGGCAGGCCGCCCCGATTTACAACAAGCCTTCTTTAATATTGAAGCTGAAGCATTGCGCACTGACGCAGCTTATAAAGCAATGTTGCCTTCATTTAGCTTGTCGGCAAGTTTAACTGATATTGCTCAAACCCCAAGTGAAGCATTACAGACTAACCCACTTTGGAGTGTGTTAGGGCAAATGTCGGCACCGTTATTTCAAGGTGGTGAACTTAAATCACAAGCTGAAATAGCGCAACTGACGACAGAGCAAAGCTTTTGGGCTTATCAAGAAACCCTGTTGACTGCAGTTAACGAAGTTGAGAATACGATTGGCCAAGAAAGCGCTTTAACCTTGCAGCAAAGCCATCTTGACGATGCGTTTTTAAGTGCACAGCGCAGCATCGTCAGTTACCAGCAAAAGTATCGCCAAGGTTTAGTCGACATATTGGATTTATTGACTGTTCAGCAACAGGCATTCGATATCGAAGCGCAATTAACTAACACCACTTATCAAAGATTATTAAACCGAATTGAATTAGGTCTAGCACTAGGTTTAGGAGTATCAGCATGAAGCAAATCATTACCCGTAAATTAAAAAAGAATGCCTTAACGATTGCGATCACTTTAGCTGCTGCTGGTTCAATATTTGTCGTCGCGGCTTATAACGGCAGTCAAATGGGACCGGGACCTGGTGAGAAAGGGAAGGGGCCAGCGGCATCGACTCAAGCGCACCAACCTGAGCGCCCTGAAGGTAAACCCGCTTCATCGTCGAATACCACCTTGTTATCGCAAGTGGCGGTACAGCTGACGGCTGTGGAGTCTTATCAGGCGCAAGTCACCGGATATGGCGAAACCAAACCACGCTTTGAGCTGACCTATACCAGTGAAATCAGTGGTCGAATTACATGGTTAGCTGACAGTTTTGAGTCTGGTCGAGTTGTCAAAAAAGGCGAACTGTTAGCAAGATTAGATGACACCAGCTTTCAGCAAGCTGTGTCACAGGCTAAAGCCGATGTCGCAACAGCAAGACTTGCACTTCTAGAAGAGCAACGTGAAGGCGAACAGGCAAGAAGTGAGTGGCAACGCTCAGGGTTAAGTGGAGAACCTAGTTCACCGTTAGTGCTTAGAGAGCCGCAACTGGCAAGCGCTGAAGCTGCGTTAGAGAATGCGCAAAAATCGTTAGAAAAAGCTGAGCGTGATCTTCACTATACAGAAATAAAAGCCCCGTTTGATGGGGTGATTGTCAGCCGTAATGTGCAATTAGGCAGCTTTATTAATGTCGGTGGTGAAGTCGCAATGTTGTATAGCGTTGACCGCATAGAGATTGAGATCCCGTTATCCGAAAAGCAATGGGCTAACTTACCGCAAGCTGTAATGAATGCGGGTAATGGCACTGATGCTGCCACTGCTAATACTGATAGTGCGCAGCAATGGCACGCAACAATAAAAGCAACAGGCAGCGACACCACACAAGGGCAACAGTGGTCTGCCTATGTTGAACGTACTCATCAATATGTTGCCAAGGACACACGTCAACGTTCATTAGTGTTAGTGGTCGAAAAACCACTTGAGCAAGGTGCGCCGCTTTATCCTGGTACCTTTGTTGAAGCAACCATTGAAGGGATGACACTAGATTATCTATGGGAGCTGCCTTCATCAGCTCGTTCACAGCAAGGAGAAATTTGGACGGTTGATGCCCAAGGATTATTGCAAAAATCAACAGCACATACCTTGTTCGAGCGCCAGAATAAAATCTATGTCACCCCAACAGAAGAGGCTGAATTAGCCCTAGTGGTTAAGCGTCCACTAAGCAACTTTAAAGCGGGTATGAAAGTTGTACCAACAACTGAGGAGCTATAATGAGTCAGCATGTAAATGACAAAGCGCCATTGCCATCAGGCATTATTTCTTGGTTCGCTCAAAACTCAGTAGCGGCAAACTTATTAATGATGGGCGTGATCATTGTCGGCCTGTTTTCATTCAATGATATTCGTAAAGAAGCTTTTCCAAGCCTTGAACCAGACTTAGTAACAGTATCGGTGAGTTACGACAGTGGTGACCCTATTCGTGCTGAAGAAAGTATCGCGATGAAGATTGAGGAAGCGCTTGAAACCGTTTCAGGTGTTAAGCGTATTACTTCAACTTCTAATGCATCAGGCAGTAATGTTTCAATCGAAAAAGAAACTAACTATGACCTAGATACGTTGCTAACTGACGTGAAAACCAAAGTTGATGCGATCAATAACTTACCAACCGATGCTGACAATCCGGTTATTGATAAAGCCCGTCGCCAAGAGCATGCCATATGGGTGCAACTATACGGTGATGCTGACCGCAAAACCCTACAAGATTTAGCAGAGCAGCTTAAATCAGATTTGTTAAGTCAAAGTGCTATTCGTGACTTATCGATTAGCGCCAAACTTGATCCAATGATTTCAGTTGAGGTGAATGAGGTCAAACTACAGGCATATGGCCTGACTTTGACCGATGTCTCTAATGCTATTAATGCTGAGTCATCAAGCAGTATCGTGACTAGTTTACGTAATGCCGATAAAACCGTGCGCCTAAAAGTGTCTGAGCAAGCTTATGAAGTTGAAGACTTTAAAAATATCTCAGTATTAACCTATGCCGATGGCAGTCATATTCTACTGTCTGACATTGCCGTGGTTACCGATACGTTTGAAGAAGATACATTCAGTTTATCTCGTTATAACCAACAAAACGCGATGGGTATTCAGGTCGTCATGGATGAATACAGTGATGTGGTTGATATCGTTGCACAAGCAAAACAGGTTATCGAAACATGGCGTAGCAGCAACCTATTACCTGAAAATGTTGAGATTGAAAGTTGGTATGACAAGAGTGATCTGATCACTGAGCGGCTATCGCTGTTAGCGAAAAATGCATTAAGTGGTATTGCGTTAGTCTTTATCATTTTGGCGTTATTCTTAAATATCCGTGTCGCATTTTGGGTGGCAGCCAGCTTACCGTTTGTCTTCAGCGGCACGTTATTCTTTATGACGGACACCTTTGCTGGGTTTACCTTAAATGAAATGACCACCTTTGGTTTTATCATGGCCCTTGGGATCGTGGTTGATGATGCGGTAGTGATTGGTGAAAGTATCTATACCACGCGTAAGCAACAAGGCGACTCAATCCGAAGCACTATTATCGGTACCCATAAAGTTGCCGCACCGACGATTTTTGGGGTACTCACAACGGTTGTGGCCTTTATGTCGATAGCCGCAATTGAAGGTAAGCTAGGGGAAATTTACGCACAGTTTGGCACGATTGTGACCATCTGTTTGTTACTGTCTTTGGTGGAATCTAAATTGATTTTGCCTGCCCATTTAGCGCATGTGAATACACAGCGCAGTGATAAAAAAACCTTTTGGAATACGATTCAACAAGGCGCTGATAATAGCCTAGATTGGTTTAACAACCATGTTTATAAAAAGGTCATTAGCCAAGCCCTTAAGTTGCGTTATGCGGTGGTGATGGTATTTATCGCACTGTTTTTGTTAGTGATTGGTATGCCATTTACCGGTGGCGTTCGCGTGGCCTTTTTCCCTGAAATTGCAGGCGATACAGTGCGAGCTGAAATACGCATGGTTAACGACAGCAGCTACGGCCAAACTCAAACCAATTTGATGACACTGGAAGCCAATGCCATTGAGCTTGATAAAACCTTGCGTTTAGCCGCAGGCGAGACGGAGTTTTCAAGTGATTTTGGTGCTGATTCACACTCTGATATTAGCAGCATTCAGGTTACCGCTAGCGCCGATAAGTCAGGTTCGGTGATCATCGAATTAGACAGTGACGCTGCTTATACCGCTCGTGATTTTGCCAATGCATGGTCAGATATGTCAGCGCAAATGGAAGGGGTAAGTAAGCTTAAAGTATTGTCGATGCAGGAAATGGTCGATAACTTTAAAGTTGAGCTTAAAGCCAATGATGATGGCTTATTAACTGAAGCGGCCAATAAACTTAAGCAAAAACTGCAAACCATAGACGGCGTGAGTGGCATCGATGATAACCTTGACTTAGGTGAGCCGCAGTACCGTTTTGAGTTAACACCTCAAGGGCGCGCTTTAGGGATGGATACCGCTGACTTAGCCAAGCAAGTATTGCAAGCGTTTGGTGGTGATATTGTCCAGCGTTTTCAACGTGGTAAAGATGAAGTGAAAGTGCGTGTTCGTTACCCTGAGGAAAACCGTCAGACGTTTGCTGATGTCACGACCGCCAATGTCAGAACCGCTGATGGTACTGTTGTGCCGTTAATTTCGGTCGCCAACGTTTACTCTGATTATCAGCAGTCAGAAATCACCCGTATTGATAACCAGCGCGCGGTATACATTACCGCTGTGGTTGATAAAGAGGTGATTGCGTCCAATGAGTTGGTCACGCAATTGCAGCAAAGCATGGTGCCACAATTAAATGCTGACTACCCAACGGTAAAAATTGACTTTACAGGTGAAGCTGAGCAGCAAAAAGAGTCCACAGACTCAATGCAAGCGACCTTTGTATTGGCGCTAATATTAATTTTTGCGCTGTTGGCGATACCGCTTAAATCGTACGTGCAGCCAATGATCATTATGATAGCGATTCCATTTGGTATTGTGGGGGCGATTTTAGGACACTGGTGGAATGATTTAACTATCAGTATCTTATCGCTAAATGGTATTTTGGCGTTAAGTGGCGTGGTGGTGAATGACAGTCTACTACTGGTATCACGTTTTAATGAGTTAGTACGTGAGAAGTCGATGCCGATTGGCGATGCTATTGAGCAAGCTTGTACAGGACGTTTACGTGCTGTGTTACTGACCTCGATTACCACATTTGCAGGTCTTGCTCCGCTATTAAGTGAAACCTCAATGCAAGCGCAGTTCTTAATTCCTGCTGCAGCGGCATTAGGTTACGGTATCCTATTTGCTACAGTGATAACCTTAGTATTAACACCGTCGTTGCTGATGATTCAAGCCGATGCTGAAAGCGGCATTAAAAGGTTAAAGCAACGTATGTTTGGCTCAGCTAACACTTTGCAAACGCAATGATAGCAGAATGAAATGTAACGCATCGTTCGATTCAGTTAGACTGAGTATGTGAACTTATTGCTCAGTGAATGATGCTCGTTTTGTGCAGCGTAACGGCTATTGAATACACAATTATTCGCGGGCGATAAAGCTTCGCACTGATATGGAATCTAAGAGGGAAAACAATGTCTGATCATTTGCAGTTACTTCTGGTTGAAGATGATATTGACCTAGCAACAGCGATTATTGACTACCTTGAACTGGAAGATATTCAGTGCGATCACGCAGCCAATGGCGCTGTCGGTGTTAATTTAATTGAAACCAATCAATACGATGTTGTGGTGTTGGATTTAAACCTGCCAAAAATGAATGGCCTTGAAGTGTGTGAACGTATACGCGCTCAAGGCATTGATGTACCAGTGCTAATGCTTACCGCCCGAGATACCTTAGATGATAAGTTAGTTGGCTTTTCAAAAGGGGCAGATGATTACCTCATTAAACCCTTTGCGATGGAAGAGTTAATTGTACGATCGCAAGTGCTATCACGCAGACGCAGCGGCGAGGTAAGTAAACTTATGGTAGCGGATTTAGCATTAGATCTGCACAGTAAAACGGTTACACGAAAACAGCAGCCGCTTAAATTGTCACCCACAGCGACTAAAATACTTGAGTGTTTATTACGAGAAAGTCCGAAAGTTGTTTCACGAGAAAAGCTCATGCAAAGTGTGTGGGGAGATGAGCAGCCAGACAGTAATAGTCTTAAAGTGCACATGTTTAACTTACGTAAAGCGGTGGATGGAAACTGCGAAGAAGCGCATAAGTTAATTCATACGATAACAGGCCAAGGCTTTGTTCTTAAAGTTGAATCTGAAAAGAGTGTGCCCACATCATGAAGATAAGACCCAGCATAAAAATATACTTTTTACTTGCCATGTTACTCACTGGCACTGTTATCGTTGTCGGCATGTCAGCTGTTGCGGTCAGTTATTTTTTTTCTGGGTTAGATGTTGCGATGACGAACTTTGTTCGCTCTCAAGCGAATGAAATAACATTAGAGGGCGACAAGCCCTTAACGATAGGGGAACTTACCGTCGCGACTCGTTGGGAGTCATTGCCCCAAGTGATCCAAGATAACATTGATGTTAATGACCTAGAGCCTAATCAGTTAACCAAAAAAATCGATGGGTTACCGATAATCGATCAACCCAAAAGAGCCTTGTTTGCAATGAAGGTAATATCTGGCGATACAGTGCGTTATGCCTCTGTCATGCTAGATAAGAAAGACAAACAAAAGCGCAGTAATAAACCGCCGCAATTTATCTATATTTTACTTGTCGGACTGATTGCGATTATGTTGTTTTCATTAGTGCTTTTTTTAGTACTGCGCAAAGTCGCCAATCCCGTTGAGCAGTTAAAAGAGTGGGCTAAATCGCTTGATAAAGACAAGCTAACTCAGCCTCGTCCTAATTTTCATTACAGTGAACTAAACACGTTAGCCGATATAGTACAGTCAAGTTTAAGCTCTGTGCAGGAAACCTTAGACAGAGAAAAACGCTTTTTAGGCTATGCAAGCCATGAGCTGCGCACTCCTATTGCCGTTTCTCGTACCAATGCTGAGCTATTACGTAAAATGATAACGAAGCAATTGCCCGCAGAAAAACAGCTGGCTGTGCTTGATAGAATAGAGCGAGCAGGGCTAACAATGACTGATTTAACTGAAACCTTATTGTGGTTAAACCGTCAAGAAGGCAAGTCATTACCGACCAGTGATGTGGCCGTTGGCGCGTTAGTCGAAGCGATTACAGCAGAGTTACATTATCTTTTACAAGGTAAAACGGTAGAAGTCACTTTGAGTACAGACGATACTGAATTAACCATGTCTGAAGGCTTATATCGGATCATTATTACTAACCTTATTCGTAATGCATTTCAGCATACTTTTAACGGCAAGGTGGTGATTGAGCAGTTAAACGATCACTTATCGATTACCAATTATAACCTTGACCCTGATGATCATAATCAAGCGGATGATTTGGGCTTTGGATTAGGGTTAGAGTTAACTGAAAAATTAGTGAATCAATATGGATGGCATTATCAAGTGACAGAAGTCGAAGGCGGCCGCAAGGTTGAACTTAACTGTAAGTGATTGATAAAAAATGCCTGCCAGAGGGGAGCTGGCAGGCATAAGAAAGATATAGTGCTACAGCAACATAGGCACTATAACTTGCCCATTACGTACAGGGCCGAGTTATTGAAAACTTAACTCCCAAGCGTTTATTGTTCCAGTATCTCGTCGTGCACTATCAACCGCTTTTAGCGTCCAATTTCCAGATGACTCAACACCTGACATATCAACCGTATAGGTGTTAACTATGTCATTGGCACTGCCGCCACTGTTGTCATGCAGTACAGCAACTTGACCAGTAGGGCTATATAGCTCGACTTTTAAATCACCGATGTAAGTATGACTAATATTGACGCTGACGGTGATTTCACCTGAGTCACCCGTGCGTGTTGCAGATAAGGTGCTACTAGCGCCTACACTGCTGTTATCAGGAATGTTATAGCTAGTATTGTTTGAGTAAGTTGCAGCGCCGCCGGTGCCGCCACTGCCACCGCCAGTCGAATCAGTGTAGTTAGCCACTAAACTCACGCCACTAAATGCACTATAACCTCGCACCATGACATGGTATGTACCCGTTTGCGCTGAAGCGATAGGACAAGACTCAGCATTTCCGCCTTTCCAAGGACGACAGTCATAGCTGCTGGTGGTTGGTGCTGCGCCATATTGCACGTATAAATCAGCGTCACCGCTACCGCCGCTCATAGTAAAGCTTAAGTCTGTAGCTCCTGCAGGTACATCAATTGTGTAAAATAACTCATCACCTGTTGCGCCACTTAAATTAGATTTAGCCACGCCATTGACCAGCTCATTATCACCGACACCTGTGCCAGGATCTGTTGGCCCATTACAAGAAGCATCCAAATAAGCTTTAGCTGCTTGGGCATCAACCAAGCCATAACCGGTTCGGTTATCACGACCTGCAACATCTAAGTCTTCAGCTGTTGCATTAAGCGCAGCACGTACTTGGGCCGCACTACATTCTGGGTGATGACTCCACACTAATGTTGCGACACCTGATACATGTGGTGTGGCCATAGATGTACCATTGTAGTACTCGTAATCTTCATTATCGGTATTGCTGACTGTTGCAGTTGCGCCGATTTGATTTCTCAGTGCCAGACCTGTAGCGCGATCGACTGAGACAGACACAATAGGGGCTTCGTTATTACTGTCGACTAAAAATGGGTTTTGTAGTCCTGGTAAGGCGGTATTACTGTAGACAATTGACGCGCTAGCACCTGCGGCTTCACAAGCTTTAACAGCGTTAATATCAGGGTAACTTGTCCCTTGGTTGCCAATACGTTCAACTAAACAAATTTTATTGTTCATGTTGCCACAGTTAAAACTACTGCCGTTAACGGTACATTCTGCCAACTCACCCGTTGCAGAGCCGATAAAAGGAGTACTGACATGGTTTGAACCAGAAAGTACATAGCGGTTATGCGGCACAACGCCATTATCAAAATACGATTGACCGTTAATAGTAATATCAGCTAAACGACCTTCGCCTCGGGTCACCGTTGATAAAATTGCTTCACCGGGACCTGAGATTTCGACTTGCGCAGTGAACTGCGAAAATGCCGCATGGTCTTTATTGCTATCGACCGCCGCTACTGACATGACAGAGTCATAAGATGCTGGGTAGCTCAGAGTTGAATTACCATCATTACCTGCAGCTGCAATCAATAACACACCGTTATTTTCATGGGCAGCGAGCGCATTTCTCTCTGTGTTACTAGAGCCTGAACCACCTAAACTCATGGTGACAACATCAGCGTTGTTATTCACACAAGTATCGACAGCTGCGACTAGATCGGATGAATAACCCCAACCAGAAGCATTAAACACTTTAATCACATGGATGTTCGCGTTTTGATTTGGCATAACACCAACAACACCTTCATTGTTAGCGATAGCTGCAATGGTACCAGCAACGTGAGTACCGTGGGCATTTCCAGCTCCTGGCTCATACCAATTGTTAGTGCCAGAGTTATTGGTGCCAGTGACATTGTTGGCGTTTAAGTCGTTATGACCCAAGTCGTATCCAGAATCAATAATACAGATTGTACGATTGCCCGCTTGGCTATCACTGACAGCTGTTGCGCCGACATAAGTCTGACCCCAAGGAGTGCTTTCACTTAATAATCGACGTGGTACATCTTCTTCAACGTAATCAACATCGGCACGATATCTCAGTGCTTGTAGGTTTTTACTATCGAGCTTAACGCTATAGCTATTACTGCGCCCAATTCGCTTCATTTCTTTCGCTGAAACACTGTTCATGGCGCGAAAATGAGAAAAGACTTCATTGCTTCTAGGTTCGTATTGGGCATCACTTATGGCATCGGAGGATGCAGATGTTGAAAAGCCAGCTGCTGCAGCATTGGCATTTTTAAATTTAACGATATAACGCTTTGGCAGTGGGTTTTGTTGGTCGAGCTGAGGTGAATTACTATTCACATTTGGTGTAAAAACAGGTGCTGCGTTGATGCTGGCAGAGATCGAAAGTGCCAACACAGACAGTCCTAGCACTGTTGTGGCTTTATTTTTTGTCATAACTATCTTCCATGTTATTCAGAGTAAAAAATTGTTTATTATAATTTTTACAGCGAAAAAATCTGTTTTAGCTCGCTGTGACGATCAATGTATCTTTAGTTGTTACAGTTGTAAAATAAATGTAAATAAAATTAAGTAAAGGAGTCGTGCTCGATGAAATGAATTTTTGATGAATAAATATTCAAATTGAGATGAGGTTTATTGTTCTGTTTTGCGAAGTGTGTGATTTAATATTCAGTGATATGCAGTTTTTATTTGAAAAGGGGGAGTGGGTTTAGATATTGAGTTAAAATCAATAAAACTATCTAACCATATGATTTATTTAGTTTATATTTTTTGTAAATTATTTTTGTAAATTATTTTTAAATTGGCCGTCGCAATAGCGTTATTTTTGCTTAGGTAATCAAGAGGGCATTCAACTTTGGCGTATATCGGTTTTTCTCAACATCCGCTCCGGCAAATACATGGCAGAGCGGCGCTGTTGAGTTAACGTGATGAAGCTAATACGAGTAATATTTACTCATCCAATGCTTCATTTGGATCGGGAGCGCGCATGCGATCCCACCAGTCATCATCAGCACTGATTTGTCCTAATTCATCTATCGCTGGGTAAGGAATATTCTTTCTTCGACAGGCTTTAGCGTAAACAGGGTGACCTTGCTCAAATAACTTAGTTTGGCAATATTCATGGTCTAATTGCCTGTTGTTATACAGTCCAGCCTCTTGGCGTTGACGCTGCGCCTCATACATGATCAAAGCACCAGCAACAGAGACATTGAGTGATTGCACCATGCCTACCATAGGAATAATGATATGCTGATCGGCGGAGTCAATTGCTTCTTGGCTAACACCATCTCGTTCGTTACCCAGTACAATTACCGTCGGTTTAGTGTAATCAATCTCACGAAAATCCACGGCAGTGTCTGAAAATGTCGTCGCTAATACCTGCATTCCCTGTGCTCTAAACTGCTGATACGCTTCTTGATAAGTTACATGCTTAATCGTGTTAACCCAGCGGTGACTACCTGACGATGTATTACCCGACACCCATAATGAATCTTCTGGCATGACAGCATGAATTTGATGAATACCTACGCTATCGGCAGTGCGGACTGTAGCAGCGATATTATTGGTTTTATGAACCTTATCGAGACACACAGTGAGGTCGACTTGGCGGTTATCAAGCATTTCATTGATGCGGGCTAAACGTTCTGGCGTCATGGGGTTATTTCTACTTCTTTGAATAATAGGATGAATCGTTATCACGATTTTTTGCGCAGGGATTATAACGTTAAAACGGCGATAAACTCGACTGAAATGTGCTTTAAGCGAAGGATTGAGGCTCAAGGGGTAACAATAGCAAGTTATGATAAATAGAAAACGAGCAAGGCTATAGGCGCTTGCTCGTTAATGATAACCGCTAATTGACTATTTTTCTTTCTCAATAATGACTTTTCTGTGTGGGAAAGGAATTTCGATTCCCGCTTCATCAAGGGCTTTTTTAACCTGCTCAGGGATCGAGTACAAGATGTCAAAGTAGTGTTCACCATGACAAAATGGCCTTACGAGAAAATCCACTGAACTGTTATTGAGGGTTTCAACTTCAACAAAAGGAGCTGGGTCTTGTAACACATGAGGATGAGCGGCAAGCACTGCATCAATCACTTTTCTTACTTCATCGGTATTCTCTTTGTAAGCCACGCCAAAATGCATATCCACACCACGAATATCATGGAATGAATGGTTAACGATTTGCGCACCCCAAATTTGGCTGTTAGGAACAATAATATGCTGATTATCGAAGGTTTTAAGAATGGTTGTGAATAAATCAATTTCTTGAACATTACCGAATCGATCGGCTGCACTAATAAAGTCGCCCACTTTATAAGGGCGGAATAATAACAGCATAACGCCGGCAGCTAAGTTAGACAGCGTCCCTTGCAGTGCTAAGCCAACTGCCAAACCTGCTGCACCTAATAAGGCAACAATGGATGCGGTTTGTACCCCAAAGCGGTTTAATACGGCAATGGCCACAAATGCAAGAATGACATACTTAGCGACACTGCCTAAAAAACGAAATAGGGTGTTGTCGAGTTTATCGTAGCTCTCACCAATTTTATTAATAATTGCGCTTGCTTTGTTAGCGACATATAGGCCAACGATGAGTATAAGCGCAGCGAGTAATACATTGATCCCGCCATCGATGATGATGGGCAAATATTGATTAATATCGATTTGACTCACATAGTCTTGCATTTAATGCCTCCTGCATAAAAGGGATACTTACCTTAGATTCAACAAATATGCTGTATTGGATTGAACATAACTGAGCTGCTAGTTAGGCAAGTTATTTCAAGCTAATGACTTGATATTATTGATATCAAATGAAGCTTAGCACAACCCTGTGTTATATGTGATGACAAGCCCTTTACGCTAATACTTTTGCTTTAGACAATCAGTAGAAATCATTGATTATGACTTTTAGACTTTTTTGAAAAACGAAACACCATGGCTGCAGTAGCTGATAGCATTAAGCTCATACTCACCACTAAAAATGCTTTATTTAAGGTTTCTTGATAGTCACTCAACAGGGGGTTATTCATTACCCATTGACCAATAAATAACAGGGTTGTAGTCCATATCAGTGCACTGGTAACGCTCATTAATACAGTGCGTTTAACGCCAAGCTTTCTGATCCCCATTAGCATTGGAGTGAGTACCCGCACAAAAGGTATAAACCGTGAAAAAAACAGTGCGAGGAAGCCATACTTCTCGAGTAAATCAGATGCCCGCTGTAAGGTATTGTCTGGTAGTCCTTTCTCGATTTTGTTGACCATAGGGTGGTGTGACAGCCATCGTCCTTGCATATAGGCAATAAAGGAGCCTAGACCCGCAGCAACGGTCAGTAATGCGATGGCCAATTGCAGCTCAACAACACCTAAACCGACTAAGCCGCCAACAAATAGCACTAGACCATCACCGGGAAGGGGTAAGAATACAAAGCTTGATTCTAGAAATAAGATTAACGCTAATATCAACATTAAGTGATATATCGAAACAGTTTCCATTAAAGCATCAAAATCTTGATGCCAAATTGAAAGCAGTACATCAAACATTAACTATCCTTAAATTATATTTAAGCCAAGCAAATAAATAGTGAAGACATTGGCATATTAGGGAAAATATTAATTGTCTAGGGTATCACTCAATATCGTTTTTTTTATATTAAATAACGGTCATCTTTATACAGCGTAACAATTAACGAATGTGTCATTTTGTTATTGTTTACTGATACTAAATTAGGTTCTTTTATTATATTTTTTGCTAAATTTGCTGTTAATAATATAAGCTGAAATGATAATTAATTTATATTTAAGGTTAAATTAAGCTTAGTGATCTAGTAATTTTATTTTCTGAAAATAATGCAAGTTAGATAGGTTGTTTAACTTGATCTTGATTATATTTAAATGATTTTTGTGAGGTAAAAATGTGCTAACTGTTACCCATTTAAGATTCGAGTGAATTTTAATTATATTATTTTGAATAAATTTAAGCTTTTGTTTTTTAATGGTTTTTAAATTTGTTTTATTTTGTTTTCAGCTTCATCTTAACGTTATAGCTGTTTTTTTACCTTAATAGGTTGAAAGTTAGGCACGGCCATTTTGAATTTATCAGAAAACTTTACCCCTAAAGGGGTATCTCTTTTAGAGGTAAAAATTTGAACTGAGACAAGTAAATAGCGTTGGTTTGTAGGGAGTCACATTAATATAGCAAAGCCCTGTTTCACCTAGCTCATTATGATAATAATTGTTTTAAATATTTTAGATTTTTAAATTTTAAAAAATCTCTAAGAGCACTAATTGCTTTAACGAGAGTATTTAAAATGTGTTTGGTAATTGTAGGGGATAACAATGCCAGCATAAATATAATAATCCTAATGAGGAATGATGATGAAATTAAGAAAACTAGCTGTTGCAGTAATGCTTACTACCGCATTTACTGGCTATAGTGTTGCTGGCGAAGTTGATTTATATAAAAGTGAAAACTGGCAAAAAACTTTCCCAGAACAATATAAAACTTGGGCTGAAACAGAAGAAAGCACGCCAGCATCAGGCAAACTTGACGACTTACTTGCCAGTAATCCAAATCTCGTGAGTGCTTGGGCTGGGTATGGTTTCGCTAAAGACTACAACCGTGCACGTGGTCATCACTTTGCGCTAACAGATATCATTAAAACCTTACGTGTAGGCCATCCAATGGTCGGCCATGATGGAAAAATGGTCGGTGAAGCAATGGCTGCAAGTTGTTGGTCATGTAAAACCCCTGATGTAGCACGCATGTATGATGAAGTGGGTGAAGGCAAGTTTTCAGACAATGCATGGTCTACTTGGGGCCACGAAATGTCGAACACCATTGGTTGTGCGGATTGTCATGAGTTAGGTAAAGAAGACTTACGTCTTAGCCGTCCTTATGCTGACCGTGCAATGAAAGCCATTGGTAAAGAGTTTTCTAAGCAAGATGCAACGATGCAAGCAAGCCAAACTTGTGCCCAGTGTCATGTTGAGTACTACTTCGATGGTACTGATGAAAAGAAAGTGAAATACCCAATGGATTACTGGGTGCCAGGTGAGAAAACAGACTACAAACAGTTTGTTGGTTACACAGGAACAGACGGTTTATATGAAGGTTTTGCAGCTGAAGCGCAACTCGCTTACTTTGATAGCCGTGGCTTTAAAGATTGGACTAATGCCGTATCTGGTGCACCAATGCTTAAAGCACAACATCCAGAATATGAGAACATGATGGATCGTACCGAACACGCTATGGATAACCATTTAGAGTTTGGTTGTACGACGTGTCATATGCCAAAAGCAACAAACGACAAAGGGGCTAAATACTCGAACCATAAAGTGACATTTGAAGCAGATACATTACCGAAAAGCTGTATCGGCTGTCATGATGGTGCTGACTTCAAAGAAATCTTTGCTGAGCGTAAAGCTGAAATCAATAAGCTACGTTTTGAAGCTGACGGTACCGACCCTCGTTTGACTGAAGTTCACTTCAAAGCACAAGCTATTTGGGCTGCCAATGGCGTCGAAGGTTTAGAAGCGAATAAAGGTATTGCTGAAGCTAAAGCGAACTATGAAGCTGCGCTAAAAGCGAAAACACCACTAGCAGGTGAAATGAATAGCTTACTGATTAAAGTCAGAAATGCGCAATGGTTCTGGGATAGCGCAACAGCCTCTCATGGTATCCATGCTCATAACCCTGAAGAAGCAATTCGCCTACTTGAGAAGTCTAATGCCATCCTAGATGCAGCATTAACTGAAGCAAATGCGTTATTGAAGAAGTATGCGCCTGAGTACAAGTACGATGCGACTAAATACGACACTAAAGAGAAGGTTCAACCTCTTGTCGGTTTAGACTTAGAAGCAATGAAAGCGTCAAAAGCATTGTTCCTAGAAAAACGCGTTGAGAAAGAATGGCCAGCTGAACTTAAGTAATTAAGTTTAGACAGTGTGATTTGAATACATAGACACTCCACTATCACCGTTCAAATCAAATACTGTTACAGCCTAATGCCAGTCGATGTAAATTGACTGGCATTTTTTTATCTTCAAAAACACGATTCTCTTATCTCAAAAAGTTTAGGTATGTCGCTAAATTCACACAAACTGAAAGCATCTCGACCCATTCCCAAGTATTATCTTTGAAAGTGATGAAAGGTAAATAATTGACTGACGAAGGATTAACATGAGCGAGTTTAAAAAAATGACATCGGGTCATGCATTTAATGGTGGCGATAGAGAATTAAATGCCATGCGTGATGATGCAACCTTGATGTTAGTAGAGCTTAATCAGACCGTTGATGACGCAAGTCGCCTTGGGCTATTTAAGCGCTTATTTGCTCACTTTGGTGAAGGCAGTGTCATTCGTTCACCTTTTTCATGTGAGTTTGGTAAAACGATTTCAATAGGTGATAACAGCTTTATTAATCTTAATGTCACCATGCTTGATGGCAGTTTTATCACGCTGGGGAATAATGTCCTTGTCGGGCCGAATACTCAGTTTTACTCGGCAAGCCATGATTTAGATTATCGTCAGCGCCAGCAATGGCAGACCCATTGTTTACCTATTGTGGTTGAAGATGATGTATGGATTGGTGGTAATGCAATTATCAATCAAGGGGTGACAATTGGCGCTCGTTCAGTGATTGCTGCAAACTCTGTGGTGACAAAAGATGTGCCTGCAGATTGCCTCTATGGTGGCACCCCTGCTAAGTTAATTCGACATTTATCTGAAAATAACACCTAAGAATAAAATCTAAATCCTATGCATAAAGACGCTATCACTATTTCACTGCCTTCGCTTATTCATCGCATCGGCAGAGAGAGTGTTAATCAAGCAAAAGTGATAGCTGTTGAGCATCATTGTGAGCTCAAGCGCGTGCGCCGTTCAAGAAACTGGACTCTAGTAGGAGAGGCGATTAAGGTTCAATCTTTTAATAGTCAACTTAACTCAGTAAGCCAAGAATCCTTTGCCTACCTGAATAAGAAAGTATCAGCGGCGTTAATTGTGCATGCCGATAAACTGGAACCTTTAGAAGCTAAACTGATCCGATTAATCACCGAAACCCCTAGTATTACGCTTGCAGAGCTTATCCAGCAAACGCAATGTACCGAAGTGCAAGCTAGAACTGCCAGATTTGAAGCGGATACTTGGTAACTGCGCAAAACGTTTTGACAGCTTTTTTCATTGTTAATTCGACTTGATCTATGGTCTGCTATAGCAATCTTCTATTAATTTTTATCATACAGTAACCACCTTCTTGTCATTCCCCTCTACACTTATAAAACTGAAGTTTAACCTAGCTTTGAGCCTTGCTAGTACCTTGCTTAATGTTCAAATAAAAGAGAGTCGTTATGCGGTATTTTTCTGTTGTTATTATTTTGATGCTACTTATGGCGAGCTCAAATATTCAGGCACGCTTTAATCCTTGGGAGCATACTAAAACACCTTTTAAAGGGCCCGCTGCAGCTATTGGCGAGTATGCAAATGGCTGTTTATCTGGTGCAGAAGCTTTGCCCTTATCAGGCAAAGGGTTTCAAGTGATTAGGCCGCAAAGAGATCGATATTATGGTCATCCGAATTTGGTGAACTTTGTGCAGCAATATGCTGTGCAATTGCAAGGTGAAGGGATTGAGCAAATTCTAGTGGGGGATATGTCGATGCCCCGTGGTGGCCAGTTTGATTATGGCCATAACAGTCATCAGATTGGTTTAGATGTTGATATCTGGTTGAGACTAACTGAGAAGCCGCTTAGTAAAGCTGAGCTTAAATCGCCGCGTGCGCTGACAGTGGTAGATAACCAAGAGTTCGCAATCGATACCGCTGCTTGGAGCCCACAACATAAACTGATGATAAAAGTTGCAGCTCAAGATCCACAAGTTGCACGAATATTTGTTAATGGTGCAATCAAACAGCTGCTGTGTAATGAGCGCACACAAGCTGATGATGTTTGGCTTAATAAAGTGCGCCCTTGGTGGGGGCACAGCGCTCATATGCATGTTCGCCTTAACTGCCCCAAAGATAATCCAGACTGTAAGGCGCAAAAGCCGATAAAACCAGGTCATGGGTGTGAAGACATCGCTTGGTGGAAACAACAATTTTACACCGCTAAATCAGCGCCTAAAAAGGAGCTTGATAAACCTACACAACGCAAACCCAAACCACTACAAGTTAAACCGCAGCAGTGTGAACCATTAACATGGGCAGCGCCGTAATAAAGAGGTTTAGCAATGTATGATGGCGCGTTATGCCTTATTGGCCATTTGAACAAGTCAACGTCGTAGTGCTTTGCCCCCTCTTTTGTTAAGTGTACGTCGAAGAGTGGCCCAGCTTCCCCCCTTTTTGTATCAGCCATGTCGCTTCGGCTTTTTCACTCTTTATTGATAGAACGGCGAAAGTGACAACTCTCGAAATAGGCAAGAAGAGATAGACAAGACGAAATGAACAAGATGGCGAAAGAGTTCCTGTGATGGGTATTTAGCTTTGCTCTTCGTTTGCTGTGCTAATTCTGTTTTTGCCTCAATCAGTTTCTACTTCACTCTGTGAAAGCGTTGCTATTCACTCCTGCGATGATGCTTGGTTTATTGCCGAACAAAAGCAAAGTCGACAAAAACAAAGTCGGCTAAAACAAAGTCGGCTAAAGCCAAGTCGACAAAAGCAAAGTCGACACAAGCAAAGTCGACACAAGCAAAGTCGATAGTACATGGACGGTTATCTATTTTGTCGATAAAATACACTCTCGCGGCTGCACATAAATTTCAGTCAACGATAGAGAAACCATAATGATTGTAGAAAATGTGCTTCCCGAAAATTACGCAGAAATGCTTAATGTTTGGGAAAACTCAGTCCGAGCTACGCATGACTTCATAACAGAAGCAGACATTGAATTTTTTAAACCTATTATCATTGAGCAGGCTTTTCCTGCTGTCACGTTAAGATGTGTTAAAAATGAAACAGGTTCAATACAAGGTTTTGTGGGTATCCACGACTCAAAGATTGAAATGCTTTTCATCTTAAACGAGGCAAGAGGGCAAGGCGTTGGTAAAGTGCTACTGCAATACGCACTAGAGCAGTTAGGTGCAACCAAGGTCGATGTTAATGAACAAAACCCACAGGCAGTAGGCTTCTACGAGCATATGGGGTTTAAAGTCGTTTCGCGATCGCCACTCGATGATATGGGAAAACCATTTCCAATTCTGCATATGACACTTTAAAGCTCGGTTTGTTGTAACCAAATTTGTAAGAAGAAACGCCCAAAGCTAATAACTTTGGGCGTTTCCGTATACACGAGCGTTGTTATAATTTTACACGAATGATTCTTGAGTAAAGAGAGTAAAAATTGGCTGATTTACGCTCGATAAACTTCTAGTTATTTGATAAGTTGTTGAATCTAAAGTTATTGATAAAAGGTTGTAGAGACCTCTACATCAAAGCGCTCATTTTTGCGGGCTTTATATTAATAAAACAGATCTTAAATTTTAGTTTTATCCATACTAAACAGACGGTTGGCTTGGCATGGTTGCTGCTAAGCTGAATTTTAGCCGGAAGATTATCGAGCAGCTATATAATAAGCTGTTATGTATCAGGAGCTAGTTTTGACCGATGCGGTAAAATGGGAATTCTATTTAGACGGTGATTCTCAATGTTTTAGAGGTTACTCAGAGGGACGAGAGAATTTATACTTTGATATTTCTGGTGGGATTGATCACCACAATGATTGCATGAATGATGACTTTCGTCTTTCATCTGTATATTTTGATGACGAAGACGATCCTGACGTTGTGTGGCAAATAGGGTATGAGCTAGCAAGCTTATACAATGGAGTTTCGTCAATATTATCTGAAAATGTGCGGAAACTTGAGTTAGCTGAATTACTACATGATGGAGTTAGAGTTGGAAAACCCCAAAAAAGAAATATATTAGCTTTATTAGGGAAACCAAATATTTCAGACTACCTATATAATCAGGAATTTGAAAAAGTACAAAAATTAGATGTTCGTTTTTTTATGATGAACTTGGCCACTGAGCGTGAAGATGCTTATTTGATATTGAAATACTTCGCAGTTGAAGGAAGTTATATTAACTATTATAAAACTCTTGAGACATTAGAAGCGCTATCAAAAAAAACAAGTATAGAAATTTCGGTAGACAAGAAGTTAAGGAAAGCTTTTACGAATACGGCTAACAACTACACATTGTCAGGCTTGGATTCTAGGCATGGGTTTAAACAAGCTGTTAAAGAAAACAAAACTCCAAGTATGGAGTTATCAGAAGCACATTCATTCATAGCAAGCATTGCAAAAGAATACCTCAATAAGCTAGCGAATGGTGTTATCAATGGAATACATAACAAGTCATTTAAGCTGGACTAAATACAGCGGGCTTTCGCTCCGCTCAATTGTAGCCCACTATATTAAGCCTCTTAATGAGGCGTTATGTGTTTAATTGTATTTTGAGAGTGTATTTATGATTGCGTGGTTCCAAAAAACCTTTGAGACAGCAGCACAGCAAGCGACACTATTTTCTATTTTAGTTTCAACATGTTTGGCTATTTTCTTGTTGCTATTAAACCAATGGTTTAATAGCAGAAAGGATATTAAAAATCTTAAAGTTACAAAATTAGAAGAACTAGCATCTGCTACTTATGCTTATGAAAGGCTATGTTTTGATATATTATCAAGACTATACAATAATTCTCCATCTGACCAAATAACACTTGATAAAATGGCTGATAGTGTTGAGCTTTCAGACAAAATTGAAATGCTTGTAACACTTTACTTTCCAAGTATAACTTTTGACCCAAAATCGACTCAAACTACGTTGTTAAAAGTCCATCATCAATTTGATATGGTTGAAATAAATAATAAATCGGATCGTTCATCATATGAGTCCTATGAAAATAGCACTAATACTGTGAAAGAAGTTCTTTCTACATTGAAGTCATTAGTTAAATATGAGATGAGCAAAAACACATAACAAGAGACTATGGCGTCAATAGCTAATTTTGAGCTTTTGGTACTTCCCACATTACATCATCTCTTAGCATGGAAGTCTGTGTTACAACCCACTTTCTAATACAGGCAATTATGGCTACTTTCTTTGGCTTTCCAGCAGCGACTAGTCGCTGATAAGTTTCTTTGAAAACAGGGGTAGACTGAATAAGTGGGGCAGAGTAAACATAATTATTTTTCTATTAAATGCTCATTAGCTAAGACTTAATTCCTAACCCATTTCTGTCCAAGAGTAAGTCGATAACTGTTCTGCCTTTATTTTGGTCCCCCAATTATCGTGGCCATGAATACACCAACAATATTTTGCATGATAGTGTCTTTCAATTTACATTTTTGCTTATGGGACACTAAGCCGATAGCTAACCAAAACTGCGAATATGTCCCTTACTTCCCAGTCCATGCTCCAAGCCCCTATTAACACGTGGCTATTTATAAGTTCTTATTAATAAGTTCTTATCAACAAGTTCTTATTAACAAATACCTATTAACAAATATCTATTAACAATACCTATTAAACTCATCTTTCGGGTATCTAATACACAGTAGAGTCTGTATACTGCCGCGCTGCTTTTAAGCTCACTTTTTCTACTATTTATCCCGAGGGTTACCACTATCATTAGTACAAACAACATCACCATGCAGTTTGGCGCAGAGCCATTGTTTGAAAATATCTCCGCTAAATTTGGCCACGGTAACCGTTATGGTCTAATTGGTGCTAATGGTTGTGGTAAATCAACATTCATGAAAATCCTTAGCGGCGCGTTAGCACCGAGTTCTGGTAATGTCTCGATTACTCCCGGTTTGAAAGTCGGTACATTGAGCCAAGATCAGTTCGCATTCGAGCAATACAGTGTGGTTGATACTGTGATCATGGGTGATGCAAAACTATGGGAAGTGAAGCAAGAGCGTGACCGTATTTACTCGTTACCAGAAATGAGTGAAGAAGACGGCATGAAAGTCGCTGAACTTGAAAGTGAATTTGCTGAAATGGATGGCTACAGCGCAGAATCTCGTGCCGGTGAAATCCTATTAGAAGCAGGTATTGAAGAGCATTATCATTTTGGTTTAATGCAACAAGTTGCACCGGGCTGGAAACTGCGGGTTTTACTGGCACAGGCGCTATTTTCAAACCCAGATATTTTGTTACTTGATGAACCGACCAACAACTTGGATATTCATACTATTTCTTGGTTGGCAGGTGAACTTAATCAACGTAAGTGCACCATGATTATCATTTCACATGATAGACATTTCTTGAACTCCGTTTGTACTCACATGGCCGATATTGATTACGGTGAGCTGCGAATTTATCCTGGTAACTACGAATACTTCCTTGAAGCTTCTGGGTTAATTCAAGAACAATTATTAGCAGGTAATGCTAAAAAGAGTGCCGAAATGGCAGAGCTGCAAGACTTCGTTAATCGTTTCGGCGCCAATGCCTCGAAAGCAAAACAAGCAAGCTCTCGTGCTAAAAAACTTGAGAAAATCAGTTTAGATGAAGTGAAGGCATCGAGCCGTATGACGCCATCACTGCGATTTGATGAAAGTAAAAAAATGCACCGTCAGGCATTAGTGCTTGAAGAATTAGGTCATGGCTTTGACGGTGAAAGCTTATTTGCAGGTGGCGATTTAATATTAGAAGCGGGGGCTAAGCTTGCGGTTATTGGCGAAAACGGTGTCGGTAAAACCACATTACTGCGTTGTTTAGTCAACGAATTAGCTAATAACCATGGCACCATCAAATGGTCTGAAAACGCTGCGATTGGTTACTGCCCACAGGACAGCAGCAAAGACTTTGATAATGACTTGTCTTTGTTTGATTGGATGTCGCAATGGCGAACGCCAAAGCATAACGATTTAATGGTGCGTGGCATGCTAGGGCGTTTGTTATTCACTGAAGATGACGCGAACAAGAAAGCCCGTAATTGCTCAGGTGGTGAAAAGAATCGCTTGTTATACGGCAAGTTAATGATGCAAGACGTTAACGTATTAGTCATGGATGAACCGACCAACCACATGGATATGGAAGCCATTGAAGCATTAAATAACGCCCTTAAATTATTTGAAGGTACGTTGATTTTTGTTAGCCATGACCGCGAGTTCGTATCGTCATTGGCAACTCATATCATTGATGTGAAAGACAAGCAGTTAGTGAGCTTCCACGGTACGTTTGATGAATACTTAGCAAGCCAGGCAGAAGCCGCCTGTAAAGCGGCATAGTACCTCAAATACAGTTTAACTGAACGGGTAAAAGTAATGCCGCTAACCTCAATGACGTTAGCGGCATTTTTATGGATGATATTGTGGATTCATTGATATCACTTTGAATCTAATAAATAGCTGTTAATGACCAATACTGCCTCAGTGACGTTAGCGTCATTTTTAAGGATGATATTGTGGATTCATTGATATCACTTTGAATCTAACAAATAGCTGTTAATGACCAATGCTGCCTCAGTGACGTTAGCGTCATTTTTAAGGATGATATTGTGAATTCAGTGATACCCCATTGAATCCAAATAGCTGTTAGTGACCAATGCTGCCTCAATGACGTTAGCATCATTTTTATGGATGATATTGTGGATTCAGTGATATCACTTTGAAGCTAACAAATAGCTGTTAATGACCAATACTGCCTAAATGTTGTATTAACATCATTCTTATTTCTGTTGGAGTTTCGCTATGCCAAAAACCACCAACATATGCCCAAAGTGGGATCATAAATAGCAATGACAGCAGTAATATTGTTAAGCCTCTAGCAGACATTTTAGTTCCCCAACGAGTGCTAAGATGCAGCGCCTCTTGTTTAGGGCAAGCTGAGATGCACTTCATGCAAGCTTGGCATTCGTCGCTACGAATTGTCGTTTGAGTGTGAACGATAATGTTAGCTGGACAAGCGCGAGTACATTTATCGCACTTCATCCCTTTGCCTTCAATTAAACATTGTTCAGTGGTGCGGCGTATTTTGAACGGACTTAAAAAACTGAGTAGCCCTAAAAATGCACCATAAGGGCAAATATATCGGCAAAATCCTTGTTTCTTCCAAGCGGCAATACCAAGAATAATACTGAAACAGATAAGGCTTATGATGGTAGGTTTTAAGAAAAACAGCGCCATCTTTAAGTCTGCGACTTTGTGATAATAACCATCAAGATAATGAGGAATACTGGCAAGTGGCATTGTGAAGACTAATAAAATCAGCGCTGCCATTAGCAAGTATTTAAGCATGCGCAATATCCAGTCTAACCAAGCTGGTGGAGCAAACTCTTGTTTGATGAACTTCTTTCTAAGGGCGTAAAGGTAATCGCCAGCTAATCCAAGTGGGCATGCCCAGCCACAAAAGGCGCGCTTACATAATAAGCCTGTGAGTAAAACCACCACTAACATGACGGCAGCAGAAGGGTGATTTTTATCCCATAACCCTAGCCCTAAAATGGCTTTAAGTTCTATTCCGCCTGCAATCGGTAAAAAGGCATCGCCGATATCTGGACGAACCAATATGGGTTCGACTCCTGCTTTAAGCATGGCGGAATTGATGGCAAATTGTACCCCAACAAGCAGCATAGATAACGCCAGTAAGTGTCTTATCATTTCTCGTAATTGGTTGGCTTTGTTATTGCCTCTTGAGCTTTCGCCAGCAACAGCGCCGCCTTGGGCCAGTGCAGGTTGAAACTTATTTAACATTGTCACCGCAACCAGTGCCACGACTAGGCCGACAAATAACGGCCAATGGAGAGTCATTAACAGGGCAGAGCCAAGTAATACAGCGCTAATAGCTGCGCCCCATTTTTGTTTACTCCAGTAAAGTAAACTGATGCTATAGACTAGCGCTAGCATTAAGGTGATTGATTCGATAGTACTCATAAGATGACTTATTTATTGTGTAAGTGCTTATGAGAGCCAAGCTCGTTAATCTAAGTTCGTTATCCCATTTCAGATTGTGAATGAGTTCGTAAATTTAATATAAAAATCACAAATAAAATGCGCAATATCACTAACCTGAAATTAACATTGTTAACGGGGGTAGTATTTTCAAATTGATTTGATAGGAGGGAGGAACTTAGCTAAATAGGTAGGCTGTATGATGAAGCCCAATGTTCAACACGCTTGGGCTTTAGTGATTGCTTTAGCGATTATTTTAGTCGTGTTTTATCGTTGCCAAAGCGAGTGAGTAAGTTACTTCACTCGCTGGTAGATATGATTTGCATTCAGGTTTCGCTTAACAATCTTCATTGGCATCAATCTTCATTAGCATCAATAATGCGTTGCAGTCTTTCTTGTTCTTCTTCCCGTGCTGCGTTGATTTCTTCAAGCACAGAGTCAACATCAGCGATGTGTTCGCTTTCTGCAAATTCACCAGTAAGTTCAGTGTCTGGCGTTAGTTCTCCTGCTTCAAATAATGCCCACATTTCTTTGGCATATTGGGTGTTAGCAAGCTCTGGGGCAAACTGGCTGTAGTAGTTTGTCATGTTGTTTACATCACGGGCGAACATCCACACAGCATTATTGTTGGCTGCGGCATCAACCGCTTGTGGCAAGTCGATAATCACCGGGCCTTTGTCATCAACCAGCACGTTAAACTCTGATAAGTCTCCGTGAATAAGCCCAGCACATAACATTAATTTAGCGTATTCAATCATACTGGCGTGATCGCGTATGGCATCTTCTTTTGAAAAGACAACATCATTAAGTCGAGGGGCGACAACGCCCTCACTGTCAGTGACGAGCTCCATTAGTAACACACCAGAAAAACAACCATAAGGCTCAGGCACGCGAACACCCGCAGCAGCTAATTTATATAGCGCATCAACTTCGGCGTTTTGCCAAGCTTCTTCTTGCTGATCTCGGCCGAACTTAGAGCCTTTCTCCATCGCTCGGGTGCGACGGCTATTACGAACTTTTCGTCCCTCTTGGTATTGAACGGCTTGTTTAAAGCTGCGCTTATCAACATCTTTATAGACTTTGGCGCAGCGAATATCATCGCCGCAGCGCACTACATAAACACTGGCTTCCTTGCCGCTCATTAATTGGCGCAGGACGTCGTCGACTAAGCCTTCTTCAACCAGAGGTTGGATTCGTTTTGGGATTTTCATTGCGCCGTTATACCGAGTTTATTAGAACAAGGAAAGACCAATTATCGCCATCAGAGTAAAAAGTATCGTAGTGAACAGAAAAAGCTTTTGGGATAAACACCCAGCGAGATAGCTAAGCGTGTAGATTGCTTGCTATTATGAGGTTTATATTTCGCTCATCGGCATTTTTGGGATCTCTTATGGTTGAACTACAACGAAACAATCCACTGCATGGTTTAAAATCAGAAACAATGGTCGCTGAGCTAGTCGATTTTTATGACTGGAAGATTTTATACGCAGCCCTGCGCTTAGAGTGTTTCAATAATAATCCCAGTTTAGAGTCATGCCTTAAGTTTTTAAAGAAAACCGAATGGGCGCGAGAACGCGTTGAAAGCTTTTATCTGTATCGTTTTAAAAGCATGCCAAAAGGCAGTGCAGCCCAGTTTGAGCTAAAACCCCGTGAACGTGGCTTTGCTGATGGCATCGTGCCACGTAAGCCGCAAGAGCTGACAGTTGAGTTAATTGCAGAAATGCGTGAAAAGGCCACAGCTGATTACGAAGAAATGAAACGAAACAACAGTCGCCCTAACAAGTACGGTAAAGATAAACCCAGAGCGCGAGATAACTATGTTCAAAATAATCATGCTCAAAATAAATCTCGTAATAAAAATCGCCCAGCGCCATCACAAGATCCAAATAACCCTTGGGGTAATTAGGTTGGTTACTTAAGCACTAAGCGTTTTGCTAGACGATATAAGTTACCGTTTAAAAAACTTAGGCTAAGGATAAATTGCTTAATTTGAATGGGTAGATCAAGCGTCTCATGTTTACCTAGAATAAGGATGTAGAGCACCTAAATAGCGATATACGCTCGATTCGAGATATAACTTGCTCAGATTTATTATCAAGGATGTGAACCATGATAAAAAGCTCAACGTTAATAGTGATACTTAGAACTTGTATTTGTTGTGGCATTTGTCTGATTTTACTTGGCATTTATCTACATAACTTTAACCATACTGTTGAAGTGATGGGCGTGAAGGGGATTATTCTCAGCGCCATGTGTGTGGCATTTGGGATGGTGTTGTCATTGCCGACGAAAATGTATTTAACCCTAGTGCTGGTTAATCATGAAAACCATCAACGTGAACTTGAGCAGCAACAAAATGCCAGTCGCAAGTCTCGCACCAAAGGGCAGCCAAACGATCCCTAACATTTCCTTTAGCTGTGAATCAAAAGCTATAGCAGAGCGACTTAAACCATAGCAGAGCGGCATAAGCCTTAGCAAAGCGGCATAAACCATAGCAGAGCGACTTAACCCTTAGCAAAGCGGCATAAACCATAGCAGAGCGACATAAACCATAGCAAAGCGGTATAGCCTATTTGCTATTGTTCAGTACAGATCTTCCCACCTCTCACTTAGCTGTTCACTTTTCTAGTAAACCTTTCTGGTGTGCGCTTCGTATCAATAGCATGTTTGAATAATCTCTAGGGTGTGTTTTGTCAGACAATCGCTGCTTATTTGTGTTTACTCAAGACCTTCGCTTACACGACAACGTGGCGCTGAATTCGTTATTGCGTCACGCGCAATCGGTGCAGCATGGTGGTCGCTCAAACCAGCAAACGCCAAGTTTGGCTTTTGCCTATGTGTTTGATGAGCAATGGTTTACACCAAGATGTTACCAGCAGCAATCAATGGGGCCACACAAACTCAGTTTTTTACTGCAATCCTTGGCAGACCTTCAACAACAGCTCAGTGTATTAGGGCACTCATTGCAGTTATATTTTGGTAATCCAGTTGCAGTGGTTACTCAGTTGGCCGAACAAAACCGCATAAATGCGCTAGGTTACAGTAAATCAGTGGGCTGGGATGAAAGGCAATCTTGGCAGCAAATAGGTAAAAACCTGCCAGATGTCACTCTACTTGCACAGTGGAATAATGGTTTGTTCAATCAACAGCAAATGGCGCCTTATACTGAAGCAATGAACAGCTTCTCGCAGTTTCGCCGTAAAGTTGAAAAGGCGAAGTTAGCGGTGGAGTTACCTTGCGATACCTTCAATGGTATTTCGCTACAACCAATCACCTTAGTCAGCCAATATGAAACCGACTTCAGTCAGTTTCAAGCGCCATCTTCCGCTATATTTTCTGGCGGTGAAAAGGCGGCTAATAAGCATATTGAACATTATTTTTCGAGTCATTATGCCAGCGACTATAAACAAACTCGTAATGCACTCGATGGCTTTGAACATTCGACTAAATTCAGTCCATTTCTCGCTTTCGGTAATGTGTCGGCAAGGGCGTTATGGTCACAGCTAAAGCAATATGAGCGCATACATGGCGCGAATGAGTCTACATACTGGATAGGCTTTGAGCTGCTTTGGCGGGAGTATTTTCATTGGCTTGCTTGGCAGCATGGCCCGCAGTTATTCCATTTTAAAGGCCAAGCAACAGTCAAGCCTCTGACGAGTTTTTTCCCTGAGCGATTTAAAAAATGGTGCTTAGGTAATACTCCTTATCCTTTGGTCAACGCTTGCATGAAACAGCTTAATACGACGGGTTACATGTCTAACCGTGGACGACAGATTGTAGCCAGTTGTTTAGTGAATGAATTAGGCCTTGATTGGCGCTATGGCGCTGCCTATTTTGAGCAACAATTGATTGATTATGATGTGGCATCTAACTGGGGAAACTGGCAGTACATTGCTGGTGTTGGTGTCGATCCACGTGGTGGTCGCCATTTCAATATCGAAAAACAAACAGCCATGTACGACCCTCAGCATGTTTTTATTCGCCATTGGTTGGGCGAGCAATGGCAGCAAGAGCTAGCGTTAAACTTAGATAGCCTTGATGCTGCCGATTGGCCACAAGAACATCAGGAGGCTGGCTAATGCCTATAGCGGTTGTGTGGCTAAAACGAGACCTACGCTTGTCTGATCACGCACCTTTATTGGAGGCAATTAATTCGGGTTTGCCTGTATTACTTTTATATTGTTTTGAGCCCATAGTCGTTAACGACAAACACACTTCCGCTCGCCACTTACAGTTTATCAATCAATCCTTGCAGGATATCCAGCACCGAGTCCCTCAAGGCGCATTACGTTGCAGCCTTGATAACGTGACAGAAACCTTAACAGACTTACATCAGCAATTTGGTATATCTGCGTTATATTCACATCAAGAGGTGGGGCTTAATAGTACCTTTGAACGTGACATTGAGGTTGGGCAATGGTGTGAAATTCAAGGTATTGATTGGCATGAAACACCCTATGCGGCAGTGATACGAGGTTTATCTGATAGGCAAAATTGGGACAAGCACTGGCAAAAGGTCATGCGTGCGCCCTTAGCAAATATTGATTTATCGGTAATTGATTGGCTGATTGATGATGAAGCGAGAGGTTCATTGAGTCGATGTGCTGCCTCGCTGCCCAACGCTATAGGCACATTTCAATATGGTGGCGAACAATCAGCTTGGCAAACGCTAACGTCGTTTTTTGAAGGGCGTGGCCAATCTTATGCGTACTCATTATCGAGCCCACTGTTAAGCCAAACCCACTGTTCACGCCTGTCGGCATATTTGGCGTGGGGCAACATAAGTTTGCGTCAGGTATACCAGCAACTTTTACAACACTGGAACACCAAAGGCTGGCGGCGCAGTCTGGTGGCGTTAAGCTCAAGGCTGCACTGGCATTGCCATTTTATCCAAAAGTTTGAAAGTGAATCAGCAATGGAGTTTAGACCGGTCAATCGTGGCTACATTGATTTACCACGAGCCGAAGGGGTTGCTGCTATGCTCAAGTTAGAGGCTTGGAAAACCGGTAAAACAGGTATTCCTATGGTGGATGCGTGTATGCGATGTTTAATTCACACGGGCTACATCAACTTTAGAATGCGTGCCATGTTAGTGAGTTTTTTGACCCATCATTTACAGCTTGATTGGCGTTTAGGTGTGCAGCATCTTGCCCAGCTGTTTTTAGACTTTGAGCCAGGGATCCATTACAGCCAATTCCAAATGCAAGCTGGGGTTACTGGTATCAATACCATTCGGATTTATAACCCTGTAAAGCAAGGTATCGAAAAAGATTCTGATGGCGAGTTTGTCAAAAAGTGGTTACCTGAACTGGCAGATATTCCAGCTCCTTTAGTGCATTCCCCTTGGATGTTGTCACCAATGGAGCAAATGATGCATCAAGTGCAACTCGGTATTGAATACCCTGAGCCAATTGTCGACCTAAGCCAAAGCTATAAAGCTGCACAAAGCCTATTGTGGCAATGGCGCAGCCGACCTCAAGTCAAGCAAGAGGCCCAACGCTTATTGCAGCGACATGTTAGGCAGGACTGATGAGAAAATCACAAGGGATAAAAAGCACCTTACCAAACAAAATATGTCTAGTGTGCCAGCGACCATTTAGTTGGCGTAAAAAATGGAAGCGGGATTGGCCTAATGTGAAGTACTGCTCTAAGCGCTGTGCGGGTGAAAGACGATCAGTCATTGCAAGCGTAGCGAAAACCTTACCCGCAAATAGCTTACTCGTTAATACAACACTGACTAAGGCTGAATTAGCTAATAAGCCATTAGTTAAAAAGGAAACGTCATGAAAACAGCCAATCGATTACGACTGATTTTAGGCGATCAACTTAATGCGTCACACTCTTGGTTTCGCCAGACCTGTCCAGAGACTTTATATGTTATTGCTGAGCTAAAACAAGAAACAAACTACACCCGTCATCATGGGCAAAAGGTGTGTGCTTTTTTTGCAGCAATGGCCGCCTTTGCTAAGGCACTGCAGCAAGCTGGGCATCGTGTGTGCTATTTAACGATAGATGACACTGCGTCATTTACAGATTTACCTGAATTACTCCATAGCCTGATTGAGCAATACCAAGCTACGCAGTTTGAGTATCAGTTGCCTGATGAGTATCGCCTGCGAGAGCAGTTAGCAAATGACATGAATTTCAACACAGGTGTTACGACTCAAGCCTACGAAACTGAACACTTTTATTTGTCTGATTCAGAGCTCAATGAGTACTTCAAAGCGGGTAAGAAACATCGTTTAGAGCACTTTTATCGCAAGATGCGTAAACGCGTTAATTTACTGATGGATGGAGACAATCCAGAAGGTGGGCAATGGAACTATGATGCTGAAAACAGGAAAAAGTTAACTCCTGCCGACTTTGAACATGTACCCGAAGCGTTAGTCTTTAGTCATGATGTTAGCGAAATAATTGCACGGCTAAAACGCCATGACATTCACACCATAGGTAACATGTCACAGACCTTGCTTTGGCCAGTAACACGTAAGGAGTCACAGGATTTATTAGTGTATTTTTGTCGTGTTTGTTTAGTGCGTTTTGGCCAATTTCAAGATGCGATGACAGGCCAACTTGATACCTTGCTTTCTCAGCGACAATGGAGCTTATACCACTCTCGGTTATCCTTTGCCATTAATAGCAAAATGCTCAGTCCACAACATGTGGTCGATACCGCGATTGCATCTTATCGCCAAGCAGAGGGTGCCATCTCACTAGCTCAAATTGAAGGATTTGTTCGTCAAATTTTAGGTTGGCGTGAATTTGTCCGTGGCGTGTATTGGGCCAATATGCCCGAGTATCAACAGTTAAACCATTTAGATGCAACCCAAGCTTTGCCCAGCTGGTTTTGGGACGCTAATACCAAGATGAATTGTCAACATCATGCCATTAAACAATCCCTCGATTATGCCTATGCTCATCATATTCAGCGTTTAATGGTCACGGGTAACTTTTGCCTGATTGCAGGCATTCACCCTGATGAAGTAGACCAGTGGTATTTAGGTATTTATATCGATGCGATTGAGTGGGTTGAAATGCCCAACACCCGAGGGATGAGCCAGTTTGCTGATGGTGGCATTGTAGGTTCAAAAGCCTATGCCGCTAGCGGTAACTATATTAAAAAAATGAGCGACTATTGCACAGACTGCCACTACAAGGTGAATCAAATTGACACAGAGGATGCGTGCCCGCTGAACTCGATGTACTGGCACTTTATGGATAAGCATCAACACCGTTTTAATGCCAACCCTCGCACTAGAATGGTGTACGCCAATTGGCTTAAAAAATCAGAGGCTGACAGGGCTCGTATACTTAAGCATGCCCACGGGTTATTAGCCAATTTAGATAATATCTAATGCTCAGTCTCAGTCTCAATCTCAGTCTCGACACATTGGCACCGAGAACTTTTACTTTAAATCAGGGCTAAGTCTCGCTTTGTTTTATTTTACAACTCACAGGAAACGTCACCATATTATGGCAATTAAGCATTTCAGTTCAACAGACATTAATGGCTTTGCAGATCGTCAACGAGCGAGGTTTATCAATAGCTTATCAGGGTTTAAAAGTGCCAATTTAGTGGCAACAATTGACGAACAAGGCATCACTAATTTGGCGATGATAAGCTCGGTGTTTCACATTGGCGCATCGCCTGCGTTAGTCGGTATGATCATTCGCCCAACCGCTGTGCTGCCTCCAGCAAAAAACACCCTCAAAAAAGCGAACATCAACGATGCTGATAATAAAGCTGTTCCCAGAAATACCTTAGCCAATATCAAACGCACTGGGGTTTACACCATCAACCACGTATCGGCAGATATTTATCAGCAGGCACACCAAACTTCGGCTAGGTACGATGATGCTATTTCAGAGTTTGATGCAGTAGGGCTTACAGAAACCTATATCGATGGTGTTGCTGCGCCATTTGTTCAACAAAGCCAGCTAAAGTTTTCGCTGTCAGTGCGGGAGATTACGCCATTAACTATCAACAATACGATATTGGTGATTGGCGAAGTCAGCCATGTATTAGTGGATAACATCGCGGTGAAAGATGATGGTTATATTGATATCGAGTCGATAAATACCGCTGCTGTGTCGGGGCTTGATAGTTATCATACGACGACCAGATTATCACGCTTGAGCTATGCTAAAGTCGATAGGCCAGTACAAGCATTGGATATTTGATTGTAGCTGTTGGCGGAAAATAGCGGATAATCAGCCACAATCGAGTTTTATTTTAATTAATCCAAGACTAATGGAGCAAAAACACCGATAATTCACCCAATTCGATAGATAGGCGCGATCGTTAGCGCTGATTTAAACATATTAGCTAAGCAAGTTGTGGGTGTATTCAATGGAAATCAAAGTTAACTTTCTCGATAACTTAAGGCTCGAAGCCAAGTTTGACGATTTTACGGTTACGGCCGATCAGCCTATTCGCTATAAAGGTGATGGTTCAGCGCCAAGTCCGTTTGATTACTTCCTTGCATCATCTGCGTTATGTGCGGCTTACTTCATCAAGGTTTATTGTAAAGCCCGCGATATTCCGACCGATAATATTCGCCTATCGCAAAACAACATTGTTGACCCTGAAGATCGTTACAACCAGATTTTTCAAATTCAAGTTGAACTGCCTGATGATATCTCAGAGAAAGATCGTACTGGCATATTACGTTCCATTGACCGTTGTACGGTAAAAAAGGTCGTGCAAACAGGCCCTGAATTTAAAATAGAAACGGTTGAAAACCTCGATAGTGATGCGAACGCCATGCTAATGGGACAACCTGATGGTGATGAGTCTACCTACATTTTAGGTAAAGACTTACCGCTTGAAGAAACCATTAAAAATATGACCGGGATGCTGGCTGATCTTGGGATGAAAATTGAAATCTCATCGTGGCGCAACATCGTCCCTAACGTGTGGTCATTACATATTCGTGATGCAGCATCGCCAATGTGTTTTACCAATGGTAAAGGTGCAACCAAAGAAAGTGCATTATGCTCAGCGTTAGGCGAGTTCATTGAACGTTTAAACAATAACTTCTTCTATAACGATCAGTTTTTTGGTAATGAGATCGCCAACAGCGAGTTTGTTCACTACCCCAATGAAAAGTGGTTTGAACTTGAAGAAGACGATGCTTTACCACAAGGCATTTTAGATGAGTACACCCTTGAAATTTATAACCCAGATGAAGAGCTAAATGGCTCGCATTTGATTGATACTAACTCAGGCAATATTGAGCGCGGTATTTGCACGATTCCTTACACACGTCACAGCGATGGTGAAACGGTCTATTTCCCATCAAATCTGATTGAAAATTTATTTTTAAGTAACGGCATGAGCGCGGGTAACAACCTGCAGGAAGCCCAAGTGCAGTGCTTGTCTGAAATCTTTGAAAGAGCCATTAAACGCCAAATCATTGAGCAAGAAATTGTCCTTCCTGACGTGCCAATGGCCGTATTAGAAAAGTATCCAAGCATTCTTGCGGGTATTAAAGGGTTAGAAGAACAAGGTTTCCCAGTTGTGGTAAAAGACGCCTCACTTGGCGGTGAATTCCCAGTGATGTGCGTGACCTTAATGAACCCTAAAACAGGCGGCGTATTTGCCTCATTTGGCGCACACCCAAGCTTTGAAGTGGCATTAGAGCGAAGCCTTACTGAGTTACTGCAAGGCCGCAGCTTTGAAGGCTTAAATGACGTGCCAAAGCCGACATTTAACAGCATGGCAGTGAGTGAACCAGAGAACTTTGTTGAGCACTTTATTGATTCAACGGGTGTGGTTTCATGGCGATTCTTTAGCAGCAATTCAGAATATGAATTCTGTGAATGGGACTTCTCAGGTACATCTGAAGAAGAGGCAAACGGCTTATTCGGCATCTTAGAAGCCTTAGGTAAAGAGGTGTATACCGCTGAGTTTAACCAGTTAGGTGCATCAGCTTGTCGTATGTTGGTCCCTGATTTTTCTGAAGTTTACCCTGTGGAAGACCTGATTTGGGATAACACCAATAAAGCCTTAGATTATCGTGAAGATATTTTAAATCTGCATCGTTTATCTGATGAAGAGCTGGTGGATTTGGTTAACCGTTTAGATGAAAGTCAGCAAGATAACTACACTGACATTCGCACCATGATTGGTATTGTGTTTGACGAAAATACCGTCTGGGGACAGTTAACGATTATTGAGTTAAAAATCTTAATTTACCTTGCACTAGGTGCTCTTGAAGAAGCCCTTGAGTTAGTCGAAGACTTCCTGCAATTTAACGATAATACGGTTGAGCGTGGCTTATTCTATCAAGCTGTTAATGCTGTATTAGAAGTTGAGTTAGATGAAGAGCTGGAACTTGAGCACTTTATCCATAACTTTACCCGTATGTTCGGCGAAGAAGTGATGCAAAATGTGGTTGGTAGCGTAACAGGTGAAGTGAGATTCTATGGCCTAACTGAAACCAGCATCAACCTTGAAGGCATTGAGCCTCATTTACGCTTGATTGAAAGCTATAAGAAACTGCATCAAGCGCGTAAATTGGCTGCTAAGTTATAAGCTCAACGCTGCTTAATAATGCTAAATCGCGTTTATTGAAATGAATTTAATGCCCGTTAGTGACTCACTAATGGGCATTTTTATTGTTATTTTAGCAAGTTATTGCTTCATTCATTTTCAGCATTCATTTCATTTGATTTCAGTTCATTCCCTTGCACTAACAAAAGCACTCTTTATCGTTAAAGCACTACTTATTCCCAAAGTACTATTTATGATGATTTACATCGGGTTGCGGTAATGTTCGTGTGTACTTTGAAGTTGTAACCTTGTTGTTCAACCATAGTGATTGCACAAATATACAATTGTTTGAGTAAGGTTTGCTGGTGGGTGTTATTTGATGGTTATGTTGATATTTTCTCTTTGTTTTTGTAACTAAGCTGTTGAATAAGAATGTTTTTAGCGGTTTTAGGCTTGTTTGTCATTCAGGTTGATTAACATGATGAGAAATAACAATAAACTCAAAATATTTCTTTCAGAGTGACATGATAATGACAAAGATAAAAGTGACGATGTTAGCTGCTTCAGTAGTGTTTTTACTGGGTTGTGATGATGTTGAGATCAATAATAACTACATTCAAAAAAGTCTAACCGCATCAAATGGCGCTTTATACGATCAAAACACCGCCTTTGAAGGTCGTGCGTATATGGACTACGACTTGCCAAGTATTAGTCCTCGTTTAGGCTATTGCTTCAATGGAAGCCTTGCTGTGCAAGTGTGTGCAGAGACATCATTTGATGGCCGAGTAGGGTACGATGAGGATTGGGTAGAAAACTATCAGGCGCTTGATTTAGATAATAAAACCGTGCGTTTTAAAACCTTCAATGAAGCCACAAACCCTGAACAAGATTTGATCCCATTGATTATTAATAAAGCCTATTCTTACAGCAGTGACTGGGAAAGCCGATTGATTGATTCTGCAAAACGTATTGAAAGCACAATTGGTCAGCGGATTTTTCAACGTGAAATACTGTATGTCGATATTCATGTAGAGGATGAATTCGCTGTTAGCCGAGATGATTTATATAACGGCAGCTATATGACGAATGACAGTAAGTTGAGTGCAGATGGTGTTGCTACCTCTTATAAACAACTGATTAAAGAGAATCCACATGTTGCAGGTGGCATTATTATGTCTGTTGGCTCCAATGTGGTTTACAAAAACTGTGGCGACTCTAAAGGTTCGGTGAGCTATGCACCTAAAACAAACTACATTCCATCACAAGTCATAGACTCAGAGGGTTATTTGAGTAATGAAGGCTTTGTGTGGGTCAATTTAGGCGTAGTATCGGGCACGTGCAATAACCTGAATAATGTCAGTAATAGCATTATTGATCATGAGTTGGGCCACTTGATCGGCCTTGCCGATCATTTTGAAGATTATGGTCATGGCGCAGCTTGGGGGGATGGAGCCAAAGCAGTGCTTAAAGCGTTATACAACAATCCGCTCGGCACGCCTTATGAGTTAATTGAAAAACCATAAAACTGATATCATATCAATGTGAGTCACTAACAGTGCTGGCTAAATTAAGTGGTTGATTATGATTTGATTTTGTCACTGACTTACATTAAAAAGCGAACCTCATGGTTCGCTTTTTAAGTTTATAGAAATTCGTCGATATCACGAATATTTTTTAAAAAACGCTCATAAATAATCGTTGTAATTTTTGAGCTAATGCGTCTTTTTGTTGTATTTTCATATCATGGCTTTTCTGAATATTAGTCTCTAGCATAGCAAGTACAAAATCTTTGCCAGCTTTGTCTCGATCCTGTTGATTAGGGAAGAGCTCCCTAATTTTTGCGAGTTCATTATAGTCAAACCACATCCCCCCACAGCCAGGACATTCATCCACTTCTACTTGATTTTTCGGACTGTAAAAATATCGGCGCATGACGATATCGGGACATTTCGGGCAATTAATTCTTTGGCTATAATCTATTGCAGATGGGGTAAATTGAGATAAATGCTCTACCAGCACCGAACCGCGCTTTTCATGTTCTTCGTCAAAATGCATCAGCTCATAATTGTCAAAAAAGACACCACCAGAGGCTTTGGAAAACTCGACCGTTATACCGCCGACTTTGATAGGTGTTAGTTCAGACGCCGTTCTTGGGCATTTCATGTCGTTACTCCTTTAACTGCTAGGTTTATATGCTTCATTATAAAGATTAATTTGCTGTTAAGTTACTTTTAATGGGTGTATTGGTAAAGCTTTAAAATAGAGTTAGGTTTAGTAAATTGACGATTAAGCTTTACAGCCATCAGTAACATATTTTGCATAATAAAAGTGTCTTACCTAACAATTAGATCGCCAGTAAACTCATTTTAGTTTCATTTAGAAAACCTCTGCAGCAATTGATATTGCCTAAATAACCTTTTTACTTTCCCCAATATTTACATTGTCAATTATAGAGATGAGAGCCGTTGATGAAATACACTACGTGATTAATGGCTTTTATTTAACCAGTGATTATGGATATAACGTGACGATACTTATCATTGAAGATGACCAAGAATTAAACAATCAACTGGCAGAGCTTCTTTGCCAAAAAGGATATGAAGTTGAGCAATGTTTTGATGGTGAAACAGGATTAATTAAAGCATCGTCAGATCATTATCAGCTTATTTTATTAGATGTCATGCTCCCTAAAAGAGATGGTTTTTCATTACTTAATATTTTACGAAAATCCTCTCAAACTCCAGTGATCATGGTGACGGCAAAGGGGGCTGAGCAAGAGCGAATTCAAGGCTTTAGTCAAGGCGCTGACGATTATGTGGCTAAACCTTTTAGCACCACAGAATTACTCTTTCGCATAGAGGCGTTATTAAGACGCAGCTCACCCGAAGACAGGGTTGTGCTATTGCAGCAAATGACCCTTGAAAACTTATTAGTTGATGCCAAATCGCAACAGGTTGCAGTAGATGGCCTGATCCTCGATTTTACCCCGATTCAATTTAAGCTCTTATGGGAATTGATGCTGAATCAAGGTGAAGTGCTCAGTAAAGCTTACCTGTATCAAAAAGTGCTAAATCGCAGTATTAGCGCTTATGACCGCAGTTTAGACATGCATTTAAGCCGTGTGCGAAAAAAAATTAATCAAGCTCAAGGCCCCGGCCAGCGTATTACCACCTGTCATGGAAAAGGATACTGCTGCATATGAATCGTAGATTATTTTGGAAGCTTTGCTTAGTCATTGCCACGGGCGTTGTTGCGCTATTTTACTTAATTAACCATCTCACTACTCGAACAGAAGAAGGGATGAGTTTACTGGCGCTGCAAGATCGCCAGCAACTAACCCAGTGGGGAGAAAAAGCTGAACAGCTTTATCAAGCGGGTGATTTAGATAAATTAAACGCTTGGTTAAATGAGCTACAAACTCAAGAAAATACTTGGGTTACCATTGCCAGCTATGACATCGAGCATATCGCCGGAGATAAGTTAAAAGAGCGTTTTTATACAGGGTATAACTTAGGGCGCAGCGTGGATTGGAAAATCCATTTATATTTTGAACAAAACCCAGTAATGGAGTTGCCATTTAGCCAAGGTCAAACGAGTTTACTGATCCAACTCCCTAATAGAATGCGACCCGGTACCTATTGGCAATATACAGAGGCTACAATGCAAATCATTGTGCCAACGATTTTATTAGCCTTATTGTCGTATTTTCTTTATCGCTACATCATGCGGCCGTTACAACAAATGCAATTAGCCACTCGTCATTTTAGTGCAGGTGATTATGATGTTAGAGCTGCGACCTTGATGGGAAACCGAAATGACGAGTTTGCTGATTTAGCCCTCGCGTTTGATCAAATGGCCATTCGCATCGGGGAGCAATTAATTAGCCAGCGGCAACTTATTGCTGATTTATCCCATGAATTGCGCACCCCATTAACACGCTTAGATATTGCGCTAGCATCGGCCGAAACCTCAGCACCTTCGGCGCATTTTGATCGCATTAGCCGAGAATCGAAACATATTCGTAAGCTAGTAGAAGACACCTTAACCCTTGCATGGCTTGAGAATGAGCAGCCCAAACTTCAAAGTGAATCACTGGAGTTAACTGACTTACTTGATGTGGTCATTGATGATGCTAAGTTTGAATTCCCGAAAGTGGACATTCAATGTGAACTCCCCGCAAGCGCACTGATTGAGCACTCAAGTCACCGCGCGGCAGGTCAGGCAATCGAGAATATTCTTCGTAATGCACTGCGTTATACACCCAATGGAAAAAGTGTGATGGTGAAGCTTAAGGATGATGGATATCAATATCTAATCACTATTGAAGATCAAGGGCCTGGGGTTCCACATCATCTATTGAACACCATTTTTAATCCTTTTTTCAGAGTCGATAAATCACGAGAGCGTGATGGTAGCTCATTCGGATTAGGTTTAGCCTTGGCTAAAAGGCAGCTATTGGCAATCAGAGGTCAAGTCACAGCAGATAATCGTATCGATGGTGGGCTTTGTATGACAGTTGTCTTACCTAAAGTGTAAAGCTTAAGTGCTAACGCTTTATGCATGCATTGTAGGAGCTAACGGCTCAGTTGTGGCTCAGTTATAATGAAGTGGATATTGTGTAAATGTAACAATTGTAAAAGTACTATCGTAAATGTTAGTAAATGATAATAATTCGCATTAACTTTTGGATGTAGATAAAGGCGAATTATGAAAAACACTAGAGCACCAATGACGCTTAAACCATTGGTAGTAGCCGTTGCGCTAGCCACATTTGGCTCCCAAGCCATTGCGGTTGAATCTGAAGAGGAGCAAAGCTTAGCCTCGATAGAGAAAATGACAGTGGTAGGACAAACCACTAACACCGTCATTACACCGCAAGAACTAGAAAAGTTTCAAGCAAATGATCTTGCAGATATTTTTAGGCTTGTGCCTTCTGTATCTGTCGGTGGCTCAGTTGGGATTGCGCAAAAAATCTATATCCGTGGTCTTGAAGATACCTTACTCAATATTACCGTCGATGGTGCTCCTCAAACGGGAACACTATTTCATCACATAGGCCGTGTGGCTATTTCCCCTGAGTTATTAAAAGAAGTCGATGTGCAAGCGGGCGCTGGTGAAGCGACCAGTGGTGCTGGAGCGATAGGTGGTGCCATTCGCTTTAAAACCAAAAATGTTGATGATCTACTTGCAGCTGATGAACGCTTTGGAGGCACAGTTAAAGGGGGTTATTTCACCAATGATGGTTATCAAGCCAGCGGGACTTTATATGGCAGATTGACGGATAACTGGGGCGCGATGGGGTCTTATGTTTATGTTGATCGAGAAAACATGGAAGACGGTGCTGGTAACGAGTTGTTTGGCACGGCAGCAGAGCAGCAATTAGGCTTTTTCAAACTGAATGGTGAGTTAACTGAAAATCAGCAACTGAGCATCAGTGTTGAGCAGCGTAATGAACAAGGTGACTTTGGCGCACGTCCAAACTGGCCGACATTAGAGGGCGACACTTTATTTCCTATCGAAGGTGATCGAACCACCTTTGTGCTGAACCATCAATTTAACCTCAACCGATATGTGAACCTTGAAACCAGCTTATACCATACCAGTGCTAGCGTTGAGCAAGACCGGTACGATCGCTGGGGGAAATACGGTGGAGACATGACGACCTATGGTTTTGATATTCGCAATGTATCGCTAGTTGGCAGCCATACCTTGACCTATGGATTTGAGCTGCGCCAAGACGAAGTCTCTAGTGAATACTTAGCAGAGGATGCTATCTGGCAAGATTGGGCATGGGATGCCAGTGTCGGTCAATTCGAAGAAGAAGGCCAAGTACTGGGTATTTACATCCAAGACCATTGGCAAATCACCGATGCTTTATTGTTGAGTGTGGGTGTACGTTACGATCAATATGACTTAGAGCAAACCACTTATCAAAATGAAACCGACAGTGACGGTGTTAGCCCAAATATTGGTTTGAATTATCAGTTTAATGATAATTGGTTATTAACTGTTGGTTATGCAGAAGCCATGCGCGGCAAAGAAGTCGGCGATGCCTTTACCTTAGAGCAAGCGCCAGATTGGGTATCAATAGATCCTGATTTAAAAGCGGAAGAAGTGGACAATACTGAAATAGGCTTAACCTACAGCGACAACCATTGGCAAGTAACTGCATCGGTTTATCAAAGTAATATTGATAATGTGATATTAGATCAAATTGGCCGTGGTGTATTTTATGAAAATGTCGGCGAGCTTGAAATGCAAGGTTTTGAGCTGAAGGCAAACTATTGGTATGACGGCCTGAATGTTGTTGCTAGTTACAGTAACAATGATTCAGTGCTTAATGGCAATACCGTAGAAGGCTATGAGCATATTGGTTTAGCCAATGCCCGTGGTGATACATGGGGATTAAATGTCAGCTATCTATTATCTGATAGCTGGGAGCTAGGCTGGAACTTCATGTATGTTGATGATCTGAACAATATCGAAGTGTTGCAACGAGGTGTTGAAATTGGCTGGATCGATCAAACACAGTTTATCGATAAACCAAGCTATGACGTTCATGATATTTATGTGCAATGGCTACCACTAGACAGTGATCAACTTAAAGTAAACCTTGCGGTTCAAAACTTATTTGATGAGCACTATCGTGACCATTCAAGTGTCGGCGATTATAACGATATTCCTGGCTGGGAAGGCGTAGCCGGTTTGTATGAAGCTGGTCGTGACATCAGAGTGTCGCTAAGTTATCAATTTTAATTTTGTTTTAATGACTGTCGCGGTTATGGCGCTTGCCATAACCGTTTTTTAGTTTGATAGGTGACAAGAATGAAAGCAAAAACACGATTGTTGTGGATGAAGTTACACGGTTATATAGCGTGTTTTTTTCTGCCCATCACCCTGATTTATATCATCACAGGTATGTTGTATTTTTTTGATATTAAAGGTGAAGTCAGCAAAGATATCGAATACTTTGTGCCAACAACTGAAGGCTGGCCTGATAACGAGCAAAGTGCTAAAAAGTTTGTGGTTAACTTCTTAGAAGGGAAGTCACATTTACCGCTGCCAGAAGATTATTATTGGGAAGGCGTGCACGATTGGTACGGGCATCGACAAGAGGTGATTTTAGCCAAGACTGATGATCCGAATACTTTAGAAATTCACATCAAAGAGCATGACTTTTTGATGCAATTATTAATTATTCATAAAGGGTTTGCAGGGTCTTTTTTCAAAGTATTTTCTATCCTGTTTGGGATAAGTTTAGCATTTAGCATTATCAGTGGGGTAGTGATTACACTGCAGTTACCGCAATTAAAAGTCCCATCACTCATTAGTATTGCAGCAGGAGCATTAGCCCTTTCTATTGGGTTTATATTGTGACGAATCAACTTAATGAAACTGGCACTTTAGTGAATGTTTAAACGGTTAAGCGGGATCTATTGATCGGTATTAGATTATGGTTAAACAGGATAACGGTTAATACTATCTGCGCGAGAATACTAGCTTTACTGAATACTATCCTTTCGAGAATACTAGCTTTACTGAATACTATCTTTACGAAAATACTGTCCTTACAAGAATAGAATCCGCGCGAGCATAAGGGGGCTCGCGCGGGTAACTTAATCCAATAAATTATAAATCAAATCTATCGGCATTCATCACTTTGACCCATGCAGCAACAAAGTCATTCACGAACTTGGCTTTATTATCATCTTGCGCATAATGCTCACAATAAGCACGTAAGATGGAATTAGAACCAAAGACTAAGTCAACACGTGTCGCAGTCCATTTCTGAACCCCACTTTCTCGTTCAACAATATGATAGAGGTTGTTAGCAACAGGCTTCCAAGCGTAGTTCATGTCAGTGAGATTAACGAAAAAGTCGTTAGTTAACTTACCGACATCATCAGTGAACACGCCGTGAGTTTCACCGCCATAGTTGGTGCCTAATACTCGCATGCCACCAATTAAGACCGTCATTTCTGCTGCTGTAAGCCCCATGAGTTGACTGCGCTCTAACAATAGCTCTTCAGCGGTCACAACATAGTCAGACTTTAACCAGTTTCTAAAGCCATCATGAATGGGCTCAAGAACATCGAATGACTCAGCATCTGTCATTTCAGCGGTTGCATCACCTCGACCTTGGCTAAATGGCACTGACACATTAACGCCTGTTTGAGCGGCTGCGTGTTCAACAGCGCAGCTACCGGCTAACACAATTAAATCAGCCATCGAAATGGATGAATTCTTTTGTGCTTTAATCGCTGCTAATGCCGCGAGAACTTTATTAAGCCGTTCAGGTTCATTGCCTTGCCATTGGTTTTGCGGAGCAAGTTGAATACGAGCGCCATTTGCACCACCACGTCTATCAGAACCACGATAGGTTCTGGCGCTATCCCATGCGGTAGTAATGAGTTCAGCCGCCGTTAACTCGCTTTGTAAAATAGCCGCTTTAAGCCCATTAATTTCAGTTTCACTGAGAGTATGAGGATTACTAGGGATTGGGTCTTGCCAAATTAGATCTTCATTTGGCACATCATTGCCTAAGTAACGAGCTTTAGGGCCAAGATCTCTGTGAGTAAGTTTAAACCAAGCTCGGGTGAACACTTTGGCAAAGTAGTCGGGATCGTTATAAAAGCGCTCGGCAATTTTTCGATATTCAGGATCAAATTTTAATGCCATGTCGGCATCGGTCATGATCGGGTTATGGCGCTTAGTTGGGTCTTCAACATCAACTGGCATATCTTCAGGTTTGATATTGACCGGTTCCCATTGCCATGCACCAGCTGGGCTCTTGGTTGTCCACCAATCGTAGTTTAACAACAGGTGAAAGTATCCGTTATCCCACTGGGTAGGATTTGTTGTCCAAGCGCCTTCAATACCACTGGTGACAGTGTCACTGCCGATCCCACGGTGTTGTTTATTGAGCCAACCAAAACCTTGATCTTCGATTTCAGCCGCTTCTGGCTCAGGGCCTAATTGCGCTGCATCGCCATTACCGTGACATTTACCCACAGTGTGGCCGCCAGCCGCTAAAGCGACGGTTTCTTCATCATTCATGGCCATACGCGCAAAGGTGATGCGAACATCATGGGCGGTTTTAATTGGATCTGGCTTACCGTCGACCCCTTCTGGGTTAACGTAAATCAGCCCCATCATGACCGCAGCTAATGGATTATCTAAATCTCGCTCGCCAGAATAACGGCTATTTTCGTTATCACTGGTGGCGAGCCATTCTTTTTCAGCGCCCCAGAAAATATCTTTCTCTGGACTCCAGATATCTTCCCGTCCGCCAGCAAAACCGTACATCTTAAGGCCCATTGACTCGTAAGCCATGTTACCAGCAAGAATCATTAAATCTGCCCAAGATAGACTGTCGCCATACTTCTTTTTAATTGGCCAAAGTAGACGGCGGGCTTTATCTAAATTGCCGTTATCAGGCCAGCTGTTTAAAGGAGCAAAGCGCTGGTTACCGCGGCTTGCACCACCGCGCCCATCGGCAATACGGTATGTCCCAGCTGAGTGCCATGCCATGCGGATCATCAAGCCACCATAATGTCCCCAGTCGGCAGGCCACCAGGATTGTGAGCTGGTCATTAGCTCAATTAAATCTTGCTTAACTGCATCTAAATCTAATGCATTAAACGCATCGGCATAACTAAAACTGTTGGGCATAGGATCGGTTTTAGTATCGTGTTGATGCAAAATATCGAGGTTAAGCGACTTGGGCCACCATAGCTGATCTTGGCTTTGTTGATTGGTGTTGCCCCCATGCATGACAGGGCATTTTCCGGCTGACTTTGAGCTATCCATTACGCTATTTCCTTGCTGAGTGATGTGATAAACATAATCAAGAACTCCCACTAAATTAGGTGAGTTCTTGATTGAACGTACTTAAATCGTTGTTACCATTAAAAAAGACAGAGAAATTAAACGGTTATATAGGCTCGGCTAGTTAACAGATGGCTGAGCCTACATGTTAAAGCTGACTTTGAAGCCGTACTTGTGTATTACCTTTTAGCGTGGGGTAAACACAGTAAGAAATATTTCAAAGCGGAATTATTGTATACGGCTGTTTTGGCGTTTTATAAATCTAGATCAATATTTGGCCAATATCCTGTTGTTCTTTGCAATAATTTACATTGGCAAGTCTTTAATATCTAAAAACAGTCAGTTAACGGTTTGGTGATGTATTTAGAGAACAGCTCAAGTTGTAAGGCAAACGAGATTAATCGCTAGTTTTCTCGTTGCTATGTTTCAGCTGTTGCTTATTAGTCGATATGAAGCTGGTCAGCGTCAATGAGGTTGATATCGATGCAAAAACAAAAAAAAGCGAACGACGAGGTTCGCTTTTTGTGTCTTCATTTGCCAATCAAACGAAACGAATGCGGAAGCTTGAGGATAATTCCATTGCTAACTGCGCCTTAACCAAGACACTAAACCCCTTAACTAAAGACACTCAGTCTAAGCAGGCTAGTTTTTATTTATTTGTTCCTGCTGCCAAGCCCACGTTGGGGACTTTATCAGTAAGTGAATGCGGTAACGCCAGCTAGGGGCATGCCATAGCCGCTTGATAAGCGTGACGTAACCAGAAAAGAACACCTTAATGGGGTTTACTGTGTTTATTCTTGGGTAGACACCATATTTCACTGGTTCTTTTTCTTCCGCAAAAGTACCAAACATTTTGTCCCAAATAATGAACATACCCGCATAGTTTTTATCGAGATATTGTTTATTGGTCGCATGATGCACTCGATGATGAGAAGGCGTATTAAATATGGCTTCTATCGGGCGTGGAAGTTTTTTCACTGTTTCAGTGTGCAGTAGTGTTTGGAAAACTTGCACAATGATTTCTGCTAAAAAAATCACAAAGGGGTGAAAGCCTAAAAAGACTAATGGTAAGTAGAAGAACAACGGAAAAAACCAATCCATTGGTCCGTGTCGGTATGCCACCGAAATATTAAAATGGGGAGAGCTATGATGCACAGTATGAGTTGCCCAGCCAAAGCCATTCATGTGTAAAAAGCGATGTTCCCAGTAATAGGCAAGATCGGCAAGTATAATACAACACAGCACTGTCCATCCCGTTATAGGAAGTTGTACTAGGCTAAAGTGTTCATAAGAAAAAAGAAATACGCCAGCATAACTCGCAGCAACAATCGTAATAATTAACCCAAATAGTCCTAGCGTGACAAAATTGGCTACGCTGTCCCCTAACAGGTTTTTAGTGAACTGCTTCTTTATTCCATATCGAAGCAGTTCAATAATAAATAACCCAATGGCGAGGACAAAAAACCAATTATCAATCCAGACCTCTAATCCCCACACATCATTAGGCGTAAGCAGTTGTGATAAATAATCCATCATTGCTCCCTATTGATATGAAACAAGCATCGTCGTCGATGTTGCATTGCCGGAATTATCTAAAAAGTGAGTTTCAAGGACAAAGTTGACCGTTTTACTATAGTCAATTTTCTCCCAGGCTGTTGCCAATTGCGCAGCGGTATAAGCGTGTTCTGGCAAAATAATGTCGCCATTTTTTGTATCAATACTATATGTGTTGGGATGTGGTTTTAGTTCTTTTACATCATAGCCAATGGTGACATCAGCTCGCTCAAAGCTATTTGTCATTGCTGAATATAAGACAAACACTTTAGTGGGCTGCACAACTAATGAGGCATGTAACTCTGCTTGATCATTGAATGTTTGCCAAAGCTGGTGGATATCAGCTATGGCAATGTTTTGTCTAATCCCTGCGATGTTAATTTGCTGATTAACCTTGATTGCAGGGGTTGAGTTTGAATCAACTGATGTAGGCTCGATAGTGTTTGACGTTATCGATTTATTGGGCTGTGGAGATGCTTGTATGAGCGCATTGGCATCAGGGCTTTGAAATAGAGCAGCACCCCAGACTAGTATCACTATCAATACCGAGGTTAATATCGAGTTGAACAAATTCATAAATGACACCTATACAAAAAATAGTCAGTGCAATTTACGTTTTTGGATATTTATTGTCAACATGAAAATTAACTATTTTAAAACAAGTTGCTCACACAGCAGAACAGATGATTGCTTTAACTTGTACATTTCTTCAAACATACCAAGAGGTAACAAGGATTCGCTCATTAAATAGTTTGAATAAATACCATATGCAATTAATTCAATTTTTTCTTGGCTGACTTCTGGGTATTGAGCCGTAAACTCGGTAATTAAATGCTGTATAAACTCATGCATGATTTGTTGCTGATGCGCTTTAATTGTCTCTAACCTTTTAGCCTCTGAAAATATCGCTTCACCTATGACGGTGTTATTGACCATTTCCTTAGTTCTCGTGCTAAAAAGGCTATCTACAAGGGCTTGAGCTCTATTTGTTTTGGGGAGCCAATTGAGTATTTCTTGCCATTGTTGCGTGTATCGCAAGGTCCAACGTTCACTTAATGCGCAGATAATATCATCTCTATTACCAATATAGTGCCTCAAAATAGTACGCTTCATATTTGCGGTTTCGGCGATATTTTCTAAAGACGTTGCTTGAATACCTTTATCCAATATACACGCTTCGAGGGCATCGAGAATTTCTTCTCGACGTTGAGTCGCCATGCTCGGCCTTGCCATACCATTCTCCCTAGTCATCAAAGCTAACATGATAGCATTTTGATTTTAATTGTCACCTTGACAATTAACTTTGGTTCAATATAAGCTATAAATTGTCACAGTGAAAATAAACGTATTGGGGAGTGTGGTTATGTGGTTATCTTTACCTTGGTCTTATTGGTTAGGCTTTGCGTTAATTCTTTGGTTGCTATTCGATCTCGTTAGAGGGGAGGCGTATATCTGGGAGTCATATAAAAGAGACACTCAACCAGCCATGTATTGGTTTACCATGCTGATATGGACTGCCGTTGCAGCGAGTTGTTTTATTTATCCTTATTGGCCGTTTGTGTAGTGGCAGGGAAAAATGAATTCAAATAATGGTTTACCTATTGAAGCTTACATTGACTCTCACTTTTTTGAGTTAGAGCAGAAGCATATATTTTCAAATACATGGGCATTTGCTGGATTAATTGAGGACGTAAAAATCCCCGGTGATTACCTAACGGTGCAAGCTGGACTGAGTAACATCGTTATTATTATAAATGAACATGGAGACCTGCTTGCTTACCATAATATGTGTCGCCATCGAGGGACCCAATTATTGGAAGGTAAAGGAAGTGGCTTGAAAAAGTTAACCTGCCCCTATCATGACTGGACATATCAGTTATCGGGTGAGCTTGTGTCCTTACCAAAATTCAGAAGTGAATTTGCTGGTATTGAAAAAGATTGTTTGAACCTGAAACCTGCAAATGTTGGGATTTGGCGAGGCATGATTTGGGTACACCCAGATCCCAATTCCACTTCTTTACAAGATTGGTTTGGACCAATAGAAAATCAATTAGGCCCCCACGAGGTTGAATCGTTAGTAGAATTTAAAGACAGTGTGGTTATTGAAGACATAAATGCTAACTGGAAGGTGATTGTTGAGAACTACATCGACCATTACCACCTTGCTCAGCTTCATGCTGGCACACTTAATATGTATAACCATAAAAAAGCTCAGTTTGGTTTTGTGGGTCAACATTTTAAATTCTGGGAGCCACTGACTGATGATTATCAACGCAACCTGCAACAAAATGCTGCCTCACCATTGGTTTATCAATCTGGACTGAACAATATTGGTGTGTGGGTGCCGATGCTATTTCCTGGAATCGGTTTAGCTGAGTTGGAGTCCTCTTGGTCTGTTTTTCACATTAATCCCATTTCGCCATCCAAAAGCAGGGTTATTGTTCGAACTAAAATGAAGGACTGTGGCACACTTGACTACCTTAAACAAAGTCTAAGTTCAGCGGCTTTTTGGGACAAAAAAGTGAAACCGAAATACGCAAGTTTCGATCAAAACCATCCTTTAGGATCGGCAGACTTTATGCGAGAAGATATTTACATATGCGAGCAGCTGCAAAAATCATTCACTAGCCCACAATTTGAGTTTGGACCTAGTGCAAGTTTTGGAGAAGCGCCTATCCGGCAGCATCAGGAGCTTATTTGGAATATCATCAAACCCTATTGGGACTCAAGACTCGTTTCGTAAAAAGTTTAAATTACTTGTACAAATGAATGTATCAAGTGACATAATCTACTTAATACAACCCTTGAATTTTGGCAAACGATCTTACATCAATGTCGCCAATCACTGAAAATAATTCGCTAAAATTAGGAGATGATAATGTCGACACATCCGTTTGATGCATTAACTTTGGATAACGGTGCTCAGCTGATTTTTACCCCTTGCCCTGGCACCAAAGAGGCGTCGTTGACTGACTCTGTTGCCACATTAAAGCAAGCCGGCACAGATATGTTACTGACACTGATGTTCGATAAAGAAATGGCTGTTAATAACGCTGAATCATTACCGACTGTGTGTAGCGATAATAATATCGTTTGGGCGCAACTTCCGATCCTTGATGATGCAGCACCGAGTGATGATTTTGAAGCTGCATGGGCAACATATCGATCGCAAATTTTGGCGCTGATTGCCAATAAAGGTAAAATTGCTGTGCACTGTAAAGGCGGAACTGGCCGAACAGGTTTGGTCATTGGATTGATTTTATTAGCTCAAGGCTGGCCAGTAGATAAAGTGGTTGCTGAAGTGCAAAATATCAGACCTAAAGCCCTTAGAAACCCTGTCCAATTGGCATATCTACATGCCTATGCATAGCTGATTTATTCAAGCTTGCCCTTGGGCGATATGAGCGAGTATTTAAGTAAAAAAGCGAACCCAATGGTTCGCTTTTTTTTGCGTGTAATATTCAGTGGCCAGTTCAAATAAGTCAATTTATCGAGTGGTTAAAAACCCTACATAAATGTCGAGCTGACAAATAATTAAACGTAATTAGCTCAATAGCGAACAGTAATCCAACAACGCTAGCGCATTAAAAAATCAGGTGACCGACCATCCTAATTAAATGGCTGAAACCTAGCACTGGCAAGGGTTTGTGGCATAGTTTGTTATCTGAGCAATGAAGAGGGCACTGGCGAAATCAAGATAGATTAATGATTAATCTGTTGTAGCAAACCAAGATAAAGAATTATTTAATACGGCTGACAGTTAGCTGATTACCTTTGGCGTTCTCATGAAAGATATCCGCTAAATACTTATCCAGTTCAGATTCTGCTAAATCGGCGGGGATAACCACATCATAAATCCTAGATCGCAATCCCGTTCCTGAATCTAAAAATAATTGCCATTCTTCGTTTTTACGCAATACCGCCATGGTTTTGCCAAACACATCAAACGTTAAAAACATAAACCACTCCGATCTAAACCTTAGCTACAGTGTAGTGAAATGATCCCATGGGATCCATTGATATCGCAGGCACAATTTAAGTGATTCTTCCTGCTATTGAATGTCTCATTCGATAACAAAAAATTATGATTATAAGAATAAATGCTAATTATATTTTTATATTTGATAGGCGTAAAATGATGTTATTCCCATTGAGGCACACTCAAGCAACAAGCTTAATGACTTTTGTTTGAGGCCAACTTTGTAAGGCAAATTATGAAATTTTTACACACAATGTTACGCGTCGCTGATCTTGATGCCTCTATCGAATTTTACACGAATGTGTTGGGTATGAAGGTACTTGAGCGTCACGAGAATAAAGACTATCGCTACACCTTAGTGTTTGTCGGTTATGAGCAAGGTGGCACCACAATCGAGTTAACCCATAATTGGGACACCAATGAATATGATATGGGTAATGCTTTTGGTCATTTAGCCTTAGGTGTTGATGATATTTATGCCGCTTGCGACAAGATTAAAACATTGGGCGGAAATGTCACTCGTGAGCCAGGCCCAGTTAAAGGCGGCGAAACTCATATCGCCTTTATTACAGATCCTGACAAATATCAGATTGAATTAATCCAATTAGATTAACGTCATCATATTTGCTTTCAGATTATTTTTGCCGTTTTCGATTTTAAGGAATTCCCATGAAAGACTCACTATTTCAAACGATACAGTTAGGTGAACATGCCCTAAATAATCGTATCGTCATGCCACCAATGACACGTTCACGTGCATCACAGCCAGGCAATGTCGCCAATGACATGATGGCGCAGTACTATGCTCAACGTGCGCAAGCAGGTTTGATCGTCGCCGAAGGCACGCAAATTTCAGCAATGGGCCAAGGTTATGCGTGGACGCCGGGGATTTACTCAGCCGAGCAAATTGCTGGTTGGAAGAAAACCACTGACGCAGTTCATGCTAAAGGCGGAGTGATATTCGCTCAGTTATGGCATGTAGGCCGTGTGACGCATCCTGAAAATATTGGTGGTCAGCAACCGATTTCATCGTCAGCGCTGAAAGCTGAAAATGTGAAAGTATTTATTGATGATGGCACAAACGCACCAGGCTTTGTTGATGTGGTTGAGCCGCGTGCAATGACCAAAGCTGATATTGAAGCTGTTATTGCAGAGTACCGTCAAGCGGCGCTGAATGCGATTGAAGCAGGTTTTGATGGTATTGAACTGCATGCTGCGAATGGTTATTTGATTAATCAATTTATCGATTCAGAAGCCAACAACCGCACTGATGAATATGGTGGCTCGATTGAAAACCGCCTGCGCTTTTTAAGCGAAGTGGTTGCAACCATGGTTGATGCTATCGGGGCTGATAAAGTGGGCGTGCGTTTAGCGCCGTTTACCTCGCTTAATGGCACCGTTGATGCAACACCTGTCGAGACTTACACCGCAGCTGCAGCATTATTAGAGACTCACAAAATTGTATATCTGCACATTGCTGAAGTTGACTGGGATGACGCGCCTGAAACGCCAATCGAATTTAGAATCGCGGTTCGTGAAGCTTATAAAGGGGTATTAATTTATGCGGGTAAGTATGATGCTGAAAAGGGCGGAGACGCCATTGATGATGGCTTAGCTGACATGATTGGCTTTGGTCGTCCGTTTGTCTCAAACCCAGATTTACCGAATAGAATTAAGCATGGCTATCCGTTAGCGGCACACGACCCAGCTACCTTATTTGGCGGCGATGAAAAAGGCCTAACAGATTACCCTGAATACAGCCCATCATGAAAATTACTGGTTAGTTAACCCAGCCGTATTTAGGCTAACATAGACTAATAAATAGCAACCTTGCAGATGCAAGGTTGCTTTTTTATGTTTAATACGCCACACAATTACTGACAAATGAATTAACACAAACTCGATATAATTGTTGATTTCACAGTTTATTGATTCATTGTTCGTCAGCTGAGTCTTTATCGTTTATAACAACCTCAGTTTATTATTCGTCACTAGGGCCTGTTGAACTTTGCTGGTTAAGTTTTGTTCGAATTAAAAGTGTTTTAATTGAGATGGATGGATTGATGCGTTGATGCCTTGATGCTTAGACGCCTAGTCATCTAGTCATCTAGGCACCTTTTATTCACAAAGATGCATCCAAAACTTGCGACAAAACAACCTTGAAAGATCAACCGCCCCAGCCATTAAGAGTCTTTTTATGCGCGGAGCATTGTTTTTATTTATCGCCACCTTGTTGGCAGCATTTGGCTGGATTGCCTCGAAAATTGTGGTCGCTGAAATGCCCGGTGAAAGTTTTATAGCGAGTCGTTTTTTGCTGGCAAGTCTAGTGCTGCTGCCATTTTGTTATAAAAGCCTATGGCGACTTAGAGCCAAGCAAATCTTACTTGCTTGCTGTGTTGGCGTCTTTTTGGGGTTAGCTCTGCTGGTATGGGTACACGCGGTATCTGTGACTGCAAGTTTGTCGGAAGGGGCATTTATCATGAGCCTAGCGATGATCATCGCACCGATGACAGCATGGCTATTGTTTAAGATTAAGCCCAACAAAGCCTTTTGGTACGCACTGCCACTCAGCGTAGTGGGGATGATGTTGATGACCTTGACCAATGGTTGGCAAGTGGATGAATCTCAGTGGTACTTTTTATTTGCATCAGCACTTTTATCGGTGCATTTTGTATTAAACAAAAAAATCAGTAGTCGTATAAAACCATTAGATTCTATTTGTTTGCAGCTCTTTACCGTCGGCCTCGTGGGCGGTATTTACGTGCTCTTTACACAACCCGCCGCTTTTGAGCTAAACAGCACCTTACTGGCGTGGTTTGTTATATCGACAGTCTTTGCCACATCGATGCGTTATTTGCTGCAAACACTAGGACAATACTCGGTGAACATGGAAACAGCGGCACTCATCATGATCCTAGAGCCGATATGGACACTCATGCTGAGTGTATTGGTGCTTGGTGAAGCGATAGAAATTCAAAAACTGGCAGGTGGTTTGGTCATCTTTTTATCTTTGTTTATGTATATTAAGTTATCTAAACGACCCAATTGATACCCGCTTAAAGGGTAGGCTTCAAGTTTGTTGGCACACTTTCACTGCTTTGAAATTGCACTCACAGCTCACTCATAAGCGAGTAGTGGGTGAGGTAGAAGAAGGATATTACGAGCATTGCTAACTGATTTTTGGACAAAAATGCGTTAGAGCTTAAGCTCTGAAAAATGATTATTGGGATTAGGGACAGTATGGTAATCGGACATGCGATAACGCTTTAATAAACCGTGCTAACACGGAAGTTTTTTTGTGTAATACTGAGCGAAGCGAAACACAAAAAAGCTGGAGTGTTTGCATCGGTTTTAATTAATTTTGTTATATTTTAATACATTTCAGAATCATATTGAGCAAATACTAGATTTTGAAGATCAATCTCTTTATTTGCACCACCTTTAACTTGATACTCTACTTTGCTGGAAATTATTTCTGAATAATTACCAAGAACCTCTCCTACTGTAGAATTAATGCAATCTCGCTCATAATCCATAGGTATATTCTCAAATATAGCTAAAACAATTAATTTATTTTTAGAAATTTCATATGACAGCCTAACTAGATTCTTAGGAACATTAAATAATAATGCACTTTGAAAATAAGAATTTAATTCGATAATTGTCAAAGGCCACTCCCCCAAAAATATAACAGCTTATTATATAGCTGCTCGATAATGTTCCTGTTAAAATTCAACTTAGTAGCAAGGGTACCAAGCCAACCGACTGTTTAGTAAAGATAAAAAGAAAATTTAACACCTGTTTTATTAATATCAAGCCCGCAAAAGTGAGCGCTTTGATGTAGAGGTCTCTACAACCTTTTATCAATAACTTTAGATTCAACAACTTATCAAAAAACTAGAAGTTTATCGAGCATAAAGTACGCGATTTTGGCTCACTTTGCTCGCGAATCATCTGCGTACATTTATAACTGTGTATTTATCTAGTACTTTAAAGTCAGATATAGTGCGCAATAGATTAGAAAATATAAGGTGATATTTCCGCGAAGCGCCACGACTTTGATTTTTCAAAATAATAAAACAGACTTTGGGCACCAACTCGTTATAACTACAAACGAAGTTTAAAGCTGGATGATTCTCCGTTGGAAATTTTGCTGTTTAAATTTCGCCGGAGCTGCTGGGGAGATGCAAGAGGGGTGAGCAGTTTCACCCTTCTTGCTCTGGTGTGGGCGAAGCGCCACGACGTTAATCCAAACG
>NZ_JBFRJQ010000030.1:0-54016 GCF_041468985.1 Shewanella sp. 10N.286.52.A9
TGTGGGAAGCGCCAAAAGCTCGAAATTAGCTATTGACGCCATAGTCTCTTGTTATAAAGCCGTTCTCGGAACCCAATACATTACTTTGTTTACCCCCTGATTTTCAACAACTTGAGGGTGTGAAGCAAATTGCATAATTTTTGCGGTAACTTGCTCTTTACCAAAGGATTTAATACAGGGCTCAATGAACCACCTATTAAAGCTTGGGTCATGCTCCATTAATGCTGCGAGGACTAAATCGTCAAAAAGAGACTTTGGGACAGGGTTTACTTTTTCCAAAAGTTTTACAACAAACCACTTTTTCTCAGAATCAATTAAGGCTGCAGTAAACCATGCTAGTGAATAGGAATTATCTTTTGGAAAATTTGAAGCAATTTTTCCTATTAATTTTCGCACTAATTGATGGCTCTGGTTTTTATCTTTGAGCGATTTAATTTGAGTATATTCTTCGTAATGTGCTTCGAGGTTCATCCCTTACCTTGGGCTTTATAACGCCCCATTAAGAGGCGCAAAATGCATGGCTATAATTAGTGAGGTACGAACGCAAACCATGCTTTTTGCGTCCTACTTTAGTGCCTTGTTATAGGGCTTTTCTATCCCAGACAACAAATGATGCGTTCACAGCACTACTTGCAGATAACGCCAGTTGTTCATTGTCAAAACCATTCAACTCTTGAAACATTGACATAAACTCGGGTGCTTTAGGACTTTCAGAGGCTAAGTAAAAATCAATATTTTCACACTCAAACTTCCAAAACAAATCATCACTGAATGGGCCTTTATCGTTTGTAATGATTTTAATAAATCGAATAGTTTTTGGGTCAACATTGATTCTTTTACCAAATGACCCTTTACACAAAAACATATCACCAACTTCAATTAACCATGGGCCACGAGGATAAAAGTTTTCGTTACCTGATTTTTTACGAAATAGTCGATTTAACAATGACACTTATTGAGCCCTATAACGCCCTAATAATGGGCTAAAAATTGTTGGCTAAAATGTTGAGGTACGAAAACAGCAAACTGTTTTTAGTCCTTATTTATTAGCTTGTTAAGTATACTCTTCACCAAAACTCTCGTAACACTTTGGAAAGTAACCCCAGATCCTGATTGTTGATTTAGTTGTTTCGAACTCAAAACCAATTTTTCTCACAAAAGTTAATACACTTTCAGTTAGTTCTATATCAATCCACTCAACGCAAAGTAGTGGAAATGGTAAGTGATAATACCACTCGCTATCCCAGCCCGATATGTAGCCATTAACAACCTTAGTTCGGTAGCAAGGAGGATTGGGGAGCTCACGCATTTCTGAGATGAGTTCATTCCATTTTGTGTTGTTGGCAGCACCAACTAATTGCTTTTCAGCAATGTTCCTTTTAGCTTCTTTCACGTCCTTTTCATCGGACACTGCATTAGCCATTGGCAGAAGACTCATGTGTATACCTAACGCCCTAATAATGGGCAAATTGCAGTTGGTTAAAATACGCGACGAAGGAGCAAAAACCAACTGTAATTTGTCCTTATTTATTAGCTTGTTAGGTGCACTTGAGCCTGTAGTTTATAAAAAACATTGCATGCTCTACATGATTAGTTGCATCAATCATTTCCCATGTTCTTATAACCGTACAACTTGAATTTGTACTTTCGACAAATTTATCAACTAACTTTGCTCTTAAATCATCATCGTAATATGGACTAGCTGTATTCAATTCAAAAACACACAAGTAATAGTTATCTTTAAAGTTGCTTGGCTCTTTAAAGCAGGAATATCCATTTTTTACGGGTACAGGTTTATGAGGTGTAGTTACACATGCACTCAGCCCTAATAACAATACAGTGATTAAAATAGTCTGAAACAAACTCATACTTACCTGTGCACCTAACGCCCTGCTAATATGTGAACCGAGTGCTGTCATGCTATTTGCGCAGCAAATAGCATGACAGCCTTGGTGAATCTGAATTTAGCAGCTTGTTAGCTAAGTTTCATACTAAGCATCGTGTACTGCATAATGAATAATTCGCTTACAAGCTTCGTCTGAACCGATTTTCTCTTGCCTCATGGCATCCAACATTTCTTTGACCAAAAAAACTTCTAGAAAATACGCCTTGCCAGAACAATATTTTTCAGCAACTTCTGATGTCGGTAATGACAGCTCTTCATCAGACATTTCAATTATCTGAGCATCTGAAGAAGCTAGGTAACTCCCCTCAATCAACTCGGCAAAAATTATGCCTTCATCATTGTAGTTCTCAATAGACTCAATTAATTGTCGAAGTTCCATTACTACCTAGCTAACGCCCCAATAAGAGGCAAAAAATAGTTGGTTATACTTGTGAAGCATGAACAAAACCAACTGTTTTTTGTCCTGCTTGATTGGCTTGTTATAAGTTGCCAACTCTACTGCTTTGGTTTTCTTTACTCTGGTCGTGAGGCATGCAATTGTTATAAGCATATGCAATATGATGACGATTATTGTCATCCAAAATATCACACTTAATATTACAAGGATTACCTAACGCGCTTCTCCAATAGTGATGCTTATGATCGTACGCTGTTTCAAATTCAGCGGTAATTATCACCGAAGTAATCCACGCCAATGGTATATCATGTTTTCCCAGCAAGCGTGTGAGCATATTGTGGTAATGGGTAAGCATTCCATCAAACTCTGTTGAGCTCGGGCTTATAGCTTTACCTTTCAGGTCAATTAAAACGGTTTTTCTTTCAAGTTGAGCCACAAGTTTGTAGAGTTTGCCAATCCCCCAATATCCATCAATATCATTATTCCTGCTATTGAATGAGCCAATAATGCCACTAGCAATACTACCTAACTCTCTTCGACGAGCCATAATTCTCCAGCTACTCCTAACGCCCGCATAAGGGGCTGATAATGCTTGGCTATACTTGTGCAGCGAAGCGGAACCGAGCCAAGCGTTAGCAGTCCCTTCGCTTGATGCGCTTGTTAGGCTTACTTGTCACACTTTACTAATCGCTCAGTGCAATGCCCTTCAGGCCATTCAGATTGCTTCCAACAAAACGACTTATCATCTTTCAATATCAAATCCCAGAGAAACATTTCTCCTTCATCTGTTTTCTGAGTTTCATTGATCACTATTGTACGCAAATATTTATCCCCCTCAGACAAAATTGAATAAACTATTCTTTCGTACAATTCATCACTAGTTGTTAGTTTCATTCCTGATTTCGAAGTGTGATACATTTTTGTACCCGCATCATCGAAAGAGATGTTAATGACGTGTTCATCATTGCAACTATCTTCTTGATTACCCCAATCCCAATTCCCTGTTAGTGACTTCCTGATATCATCTTCAGTTACCGAGAAATATATACCCGCTGAATCATAACCTTCTATGCCCATTTCTGCATACCAATCGCCGGGTTTGTCTGTACTTTTATCTAAGTCATGTGAACACCAAAAATTGAAGTTACTGCCATCCGATTGGAAAGTATTGAATTGAGAATTTATTACTCGCCTATTACCATCATATATTATGCAGCTATATCTATATTTGCCTGCGGGTAAGTTCCATTCCGAATAGACGTAAAATAGTTTGTGATCTAGCTGAATAGAGTCTATTTCATCGGTTGGCACCCCATTACCATCTAATGAACTTGTTACAAGAATCCTATAACCACCAATTTTATCCACATTTGCCATTGATAGTTGGCTAAAAGCCACAGTTAAAGTGATCGATAAAAAACAAACTATTTTCATGTGATACATCCTGTAATCCTAACGCTTTGCTAAGGGGCAATTGACTGTTGGCTATACTTGCGCGAAGCGCCAAACCAGCTGTTAATTGTCCCAGTGAGTTTACGAACGAACTTGAGCAACTTGTTATAAGCCATCTTTAGCACCATGCGTAAACAGTAAAAATTTAGGGGCGTACCCTGTGAATGTTACATGACCTGATATGTAGCCCATTATCAAAATCACAGCTGTGAATAACCAAATAAAATGATCATAGGGTTCTGTGAAAGCAATGAAGATAATCATAGGGACAAGTAAAAGGGTCAATATAAAAATAAAACCAGATAACACTCTAAATGGGGTTCTGACTTTTGCTAATTGTTCCCTCGAAATACTCATACTTACCTTGGCTTATAACGCCGCATTAAGCGGACAAAAATAGTGGGTTAAAATGTGTAGCGAAGCGAAACGTAACCCACTGTTTTTTTGTTCCGTTTAAATGCCTTGTTATGTTTTTTTTGCCAAGTCGAGAGCAACCATTAACTGAACTTGCTTTATACGACTAAGCTCATGCTTATATTCAGAAAGATCAATTTCATCAAATACAGGAGTTACATTGGAATCTTGGCGATCAAGTTCAACCTTTACTAAATAACTTCCATCAATGATGACAAGATATATATCTTCATATTGCTCAGGTATCCAATTTAATACATATGCATTATCAATTGAATGACCTTTAGACTTTAGTGCGAGGCTGAGTTTAGACTCCGATAAAAGACTACGTTTTGATTCTTCCAGCTCAGCTCTGAACTCGTTTTCAACTCTGCTACCAATTAATTTCATAATTCAATTCACAGTAAAACCTAACAGCGTATTAGCGAGAATTCCGATAAACACCCTTAGGTACTTTACCAAAACTTGATCACTAGCAGCTCTATTTATTAATAATTTTAATAACTTAACAGCCACCATTATCTAAATCAATCAGCTTAACTATGGATAAAAACGAGAATTGAGTTAACCAAGAGTTATTTTGGGTCGTTATGTGAATATTCATGATTAAACATTTCAAATGAGATTTGGGTTACTGACATAAAATAATCATTCACTCAACGCGAAAAGGCGCTCCCAACGCTGCTTATAAATGATGAAGCCAATCACCTCTCAATGAGTTAGGAAAGACTAACTTATCTCGTCAATTATGTATGCTAGTGGGCTAACGTCCCTATCTCTAGTATCACAAGCATTAACCGGTTCACATAATGGTTAATGCGCGTTCGTAAACGTGAGAAATGATTCTGCGGTTGCTGATGGCACTTCAACCATAGGCAAGTGCCCCACATCCGTCATAACGGCTAATCTGGCATGTGGAATAACCTGCTTGAGAACAGATGCCCCTGACACATGCAATACTCTATCTTTGTCTCCCCAAGATACGAGTACGGGTCCTTTATAATGATTCAAGACCTTATCAAGAGGTAAATCTGGGTGCGGTTCGCCATTTTTCATTCTATGAATTTGTTCAAATATTTTGCTATTTATTGCTATATTCTCACTTACCTGACTTGCTAAATAACGAATAATTGGCGATGGGATGAATGGCGGTTCGACAAATAAAAAATCAAATAACGCTGAGAATTCCGCTTCTGTTTTCGGTAAAACAATGGGGGCTAATCCCTTCTTAGTCGCAGCAAACATGTCACTGATTTGGGCACCTTCAACTCCAAATGGGCTTATAAGCCACAATTTATCAACTGAATTAGGATATTGAGCAGCAAAATTTCCTGCAATGTATCCCCCCATAGAACTACCCGCTAAGCTAAATTTTTCTAAGCCAATTGCCGCTGTTATTCGATGTAATCTATCGACCTGAGAAGCAACATCATAGTCTAATGCTATATTCTTTGTGCTATTGCCAAATCCTGGTAAATCAATTGCGATAACATCAAATTGATCGACTAAATAGCCCGATAAACGATTCCAGTTATCTTTATCTGCGCCAAAACCATGCAGTAAAACTAATTGTGGCCCGCTACCTCCTCGCAGATATTCAATTTCAAGTTCCCCAACCTTAACTCGATTAACGTCTAGGCTAGCCATACTGCGTTCAGTTTTGATTAGGTAATGAAATAATGTCGAAACTGGCGTGACGGTATACAAAAAAACTAAGCTGACACTGAGCCCCAACAATAAAAAAGTGAAACGTTTTTTCATGTAGTCAATTCCTTTTAACATTACAACAAGCCTTCCTTCACGACATTTTATAAAAACTTAAACCATAAAAAGCCCAAGCTAGTTAATAGCTTGGGCGTAAATACGACTATAAATACGTCGTCTACATTTTTAACACTTTACTCAGCGGTAAATCGCGATAACGTTTACCAGAGGCTGCAAATATCGCATTGGTTAAACTCGGTGCCACTGGCGGCACGCCGGGTTCACCTACGCCTGCAGGTTTGGCATCTGACTCAACAATAATGGTTTCAATTTCTGGTGACTGACCGATGCGTAGTAGCGGATAGTTATGGAAATTAGATTGCTCGACTTTACCGTCTTTGTAACTAATTTCGCCCATCATTGCGAGGCTTAACCCAAATATAATCGCGCCTTCCGTTTGCGAGTGCACTCTATCTGGGTTCACCACTGTGCCTGCATCAATGGCGGCGATACTCTTCAGAACCTTTAGCTTATCGCCATCCATTTCAACTAATGTGGCGACAGCAACATAACTGACGAAGCTGCGATGCACGGCAAAACCCCAGCCTTGATTGGCTTTGATTTTAGGCTGTTTAGCCATAGCCTTTTCAACGGCATCAATCACACCTAAATAGCGGCCAATATCAATGGGAAAATCTTCTAGCGTCTCACCATAGTTACCGTATTTCACCACTTGGTTTTCAAGCTTTTCTTGTCGCGGTTTGCCCAATAGCTCACGCCACATGTTAATACAGGGTTTGCCTGCATTAACAGCAAGTTCATCGACAAAGCTGCCGACACCAAAACCATGCTGAATATTACACACTGAGCGCATCCAACCGATACGGGAATGCGCAGTAGCTTTGACTGATTCCAATTGAATTTGGCTTAAATTAAACGGCATATCCGAAAAACCAAGATCTAACTCCCCTGCTGATGGCATATCGACGCCTTCAGCAAAGGTTGAGCTAATTGATGGAAAACCTGTACGGGCAAGTAACGCCACTGGGGCTTTATTGCCATCTAACTTTGCTTGGTAATGCTGCGCACTAATCGCATGGTAATACCCGTTTTGAATTTCATCTTCACGGCTCCATAACAGCTTTACAGGTTTGGCGATTTTTTGTGATAACCACGCGGCCTCGGCGCTAAAGTCAGGTTTTGATTTTCGGCCAAAACCACCACCTAGTAAAGTGACATTCACTTTAACTTGTTCATCTTTTAAGCCTAAAACGCCAGCGACATTCTTTTGAGTACTTTGCGGCGTTTGGGTCGATGCCCACAACTCACAGCCGTCTTTGGTGACAGATGCTGCAGCCGCTGGCGGCTCCATCATGGCATGGGTTAAATACGGCACGGTATAAACCGCTGACAAGCTATTATCATCGCTCCAATCGGTCACTGAGTCACCTAACTGTCGAATCACAGCTCCTGGCTCACCGACCCGTTTAACAAGCTCTGCTAAATCGGCATCCGAGTCATATTGGCTGTTTGCTGATTCTGTCCATGTGATGTTTAAGGCTTTTCGCCCTTGCAGCGCACTCCAGCTATTGGTTGCGATAACGGCAACGCCCCCTAATGGCTGAAATAGCGGTGCACCTTTTGATATCGGGATTTGAATCACATCCAACACCCCTGCGACTTGACGGGCGGCGCTATCATCTAAAGTAGCCACATCACTACCTAATACTGGCGGGCGAGTAATTGAGGCGTGCACCATTCCTGCTACTTTGACATCAAAACCATATTCAGCTTTACCGTTAAGCATATCGTCCATATCAACAATCGTGGGCGATTTTCCGATATGGGTAAATTTTGATGCAGGCTTTAATGTGACACTATCAAGTACGGGTGTTGGCAAAGCGGACGCTGCAATCGCGAGCTCACCAAATGATAAGCTTTTACCATTGGTTTTGTGATGCACTTTACCCGCTTTTGCATACACATCTGATGGAGAGACTTGCCACTGGTTAGCGGCGGCTTGCTCTAACATGCTTCTTGCTGTTGCGCCCATTTGACGCATTTTTTGATAATGCTTACGAATACTCCGGCTGCCATCGGTGTTTTGGCTGCCAAACTCTTCATCTGCGAGACCTTGTACGACAACAATTTGATCCCAATCGGCTTCTAATTCATCGGCTAAAACTTGTGGCACACCTGTTCTGATCCCCTGACCCATTTCTGAGCGGTGACAGGTTAAATACACCTTATTATCTTCGCCAATGGCGATAAAGATATTCAGCTGTGCTTGCTTACCTTGGGCTATTGCCTCTTGAGCGATAGCCATAGGGCTCCAAGCTAAACCTGATGCCCCTAGTGCTAAACCGCCTCCTACTGCACCAAACAGCTTTAGCACATTACGGCGACTAATATTCTCTACTGCGGTAAATGTGGTCATGGTTATGCCTCCACTTTACTATTGTCTGCAGCGGTATTGATCGCAGCTTTAATACGGGGATAAGTGCCGCAGCGACAAATATTGCCTGACATCGCATCATCGATTTGCGCTTCAGAAGGTTTGGCTGTGGTACTAAGTAATGCTGCAGCAGACATGAGTTGCCCAGCTTGGCAATAACCACATTGCGGCACATTGTGTTTCTCCCATGCCGCTTTTAACTTATCAGCTTCAAGTCCTTCAATGGTCGTTACAGACTTACCTGCAGCCTGCTTAATGCTGGTTAAACAACCGCGAACAGGTTTACCATCAACATGCACAGTACAAGCCCCACATAGACCGGCACCGCAACCATATTTAGTACCAGTTAATCCTAAGATATCTCGTAGTGCCCACAATATCGGCATATTCGGATCTGCATCTAAGGTGAAGCTCTTTCCATTAATTTCAAGTGTTTGCATCTCTTGTGACATCACTTACTCCTTGTTAGCCAACCACCAATTAAGATCGGCTTTAGTATCAATATCAATGGCGGCTTGCTCTAACGGTAGTACTGCCAAGCTTTGATTTGATAAATGTTGTAATAATAATTTTTTAGCACCAGCATCACCTGGTAATTGTTGTAGTTGTTGAAAATCTTCAGACAAAAATATCGCAGGTACTCCAGGGTTTTGTTGGTAATACGCTGCTGTGGTTTGACCAAAAAGACAAAACACACGAAAAAGGCTCATATAGTGTTGTTGAGTGATAGCAACTTGATCTGCCAGCGATAGCAATAAAGCATCGGCATGTTGTGCTTGGGCATATTCCGCCGCCATCGCAACTGAACTGCCAATACCTGTCTGCCAATCTGGGTTAACTAGGTACTCAGTGTTACTTGGTAATAAAGGAAGCAAAGTATCTTTATGACCACCGAGCATCACAACTGGTTTATCCATGCCCATCTGCTCAGTTGCTTGCGTCAGTTCATCTAAGCTGTGAGCAAGCAAACTTTGGTTTTTAGCCTGAACATCAGGATCGTTCACTTCTGGACCTGACACCAAAGCAGCAAGCTTAGCACCATCAAATCGGCTGCTTTGTCCTGCCGCTAGCATCACTGTGGTAATTTTGGGAATAGAAGACAAAAAAGTCATCAGTCCATCACCCTATCAAGTCTACTGACATCATCTTGTTGCGCAAAATGATGATGAAGTACTCCATGACACTGAGATAAAATACTCAAAGCGACTGAGCTCGGTAGCTCGCCACCAATCGCTAATCCGGCTGGAGCTGAGATAAATCCACTAAAATCTTGTGGGCGTAAACCTGCCATGGCAAACACTTTGTCACGTCGATGACCAGGTCCAAGTAATGCAATATATCTGATTGCTATCGGCTGCAACGCCGTTAATGCGTCGCTATCTAGCTCAAGGTTATGGTTCATCACAACGGCAGCATCTAAGTGAGAAAAATCACTGTGCTGGCATTGTGTTAATGGGGTTTTATTAATTTTGGCGGTTGGAAAGTCATAACTTCTTGCATAGGCCGTGCGGCTATCAAATACGGTAACTTTCCAGTCTAACTGATTTGCCATGGCTGCTAATGGTTGCGCATCTAATCCACCACCAAAAATGCCAAGATGAAAAGGTGCTCTAACTGGCACTTGTAGAAGTTCACCTTGCTCGTTTGTTATTTGGGTTGTTTTAGTTAACGAAGAGGATTGTAACTGCACTGCAGGAATAAACTTCCCTCGAGTATTTGCGGCATGGGAACCGTCGTCATTCAGTGATAATTGATAATAGCCCTGCCGGCCGACAGTGAGTTGCTGATGTAGCTCATGCAAACCTAGGTATTGGTTATCAGCCAGTAAAGGAACCATCATAATGTGCACAATGCCACCACAGCCTAATTGATAGCTGGTGTCATTTTCATCGGTAGCATCATAGGTAAGTTGCAATACTTGTTGTGATTGAATCGCATGTTGGGCATGACGACGTAAATCAGCTTCTAAACATCCACCGCTGAGCATTCCTAATGTTTTACCCAAAGGATCGAATAACATCATTGCCCCAGGCTTACGGTAAGATGAACCTTCAACAGAGGTAATAATGGCTAATGCCCAATCTAATTGCGACTTTTCAGCCCAAGTATCTAACAATGATAATAAGTGATGTGCCATAAATCCTTGCCTATCATTTTAATTCCTTTTCGCACTTATTGCGCTAACCCCAAAAGGGAGCAGGCAGCATAACGCTGCCAAAGCGAACTGACCTTTGCACCTCAAGTCATTGGATATAGACAAACGAAAATGAGCATACTGCAAAGCGAGTCTGTATAAGCTAACAAAGGATAGGCATAAAGCAAAGATTAGTAACGCCTAATAAAAAAACCGTTAACGATTTAGTCGGCGTATTACCAGCAAGACGGGGCTCTTGCTGGCTTATGAAGTAGAAGTAAAAGCGTAATAAAATGTAACAATAACTGAATCAATGACCCATTAATTATTGATAACGGCTTAACCAAGCAGCTGATCTGCTACAAACGGGTTATGCTGACGTTCTTCTTCAAATGTTGACATTGGTCCATGGCCCGGAATAAAGCTGACTTTATCGCCCAATAGCCAAAGCTTTTGAGTAATTGAATGAATTAATTGCTTATGGTCAGATTGTGGAAAATCAGTGCGACCAATAGAGCTTCTAAATAACACATCGCCAACCCAAGCTAAATGCGACTCTGCAGAGTGAAATACAATATGGCCAGGTGTATGGCCGGGACAATGCAATACCGATAAGGTTTGTTCGCCGATTGTCACCTTATCACCTTCATTGAGGTATTGTGTCGGCTCAAAGGGGTCGATATGCGGAAAACCAAAGTTTTGACTCTGTTTAGCTAGATTATCAAACCAAAACTTGTCGGCACTATGTGGGCCAACAATATCAATATTTAATTGATTAGATAACATTTTGGCGCCGCCAACATGGTCAATATGCCCATGTGTTAATAATATTTTCTCTAAAGTAAGCCCAAGTTTTTCGACTTCAGTGACGATGCGGTCAATGTCACCACCAGGATCAACGACTGCAGCGAGTTTGGTTTTTTCACACCAAATCACACTACAATTTTGCTGGAACGGGGTCACTGGAATGATTTGGTATTTCATGTCTTACATCCTCACTTTAGCAGGCGTTTGCTTTGTCGCTATTATGCGTTAAGTGGCGCAAAAAAGTTTGATCTATCTTTGCAATCAACAAAATAAATTGACGAAAAATGATATTCAAAAGCCACTTGAATTAAATCACTCGGTTATTAACACGTGAAAAGCGATTAAAAGGTTAAATAATCAACAAGTTAAAAATGCTGTAAATGATAACAAACATAAATCAGTAAAAGCGAAAGGTAAATTACTAATATACCCTCAGTTTTTGATTGTGATTGATAGTTAAGCTTTCTACAATACTACCTTTCTCTAGCCTTTATTCACAGGTACAGCATGCAAATGGATAGCATACTTTCAGGTATTGTTTCAAAGAAACATTTTTTCTCGGTTCCCTTAAATTATCAACAACCTGAAGGCGAGAAAATTACTGTATTCGCCCGTGAAATTGTTAGCACTGAAAACCAGCATAAAGACTTACCTTATTTGGTTTATTTTCAAGGTGGGCCGGGCTTTGGCGCTGTAAGACCTGTTGAAAACAGCGGCTGGATTAAACGTGCATTGCAAGAGTTTCGTGTTATTTTACTCGATCAGCGTGGCACTGGCTTATCAACCTTATTAAATCATGTCACCCTGAGCCATTTATCCCCTGAAGCACAAGTTGAATATGTCAGCCAGTTTCGCGCCGACAATATTATTCGGGATGCTGAAACGATTCGATTGCAGCTAACTAACAATACCCAATGGAGTATTTTAGGCCAAAGTTTTGGTGGTTTTTGTGTGCTGCAATATTTATCAGCGGCGCCAGATTCAATTAAAGAAGCCTATATTACTGGCGGCATTCCTTCATTAACGCGCCAAGCTGACGATGTCTATCAAGCCACTTATAAGCGAGTGATTAAAAAGAACAATGATTTTTATCGCCGCTTCGGAGACGCTGCCAAACTGACTGCCGAATTAGCTGAATTTATTAAAAACAACAACGTTATATTAGCCACGGGTGAGCAGTTAACGGTTGAGATGCTGCAGTTATTAGGCGTTAACCTTGGTATGGAACAAGGGCCTGAAGCGGTTTATTACTTATTGGAACAAGCCTTAATCGACACCGCAAACGGTAAACAAATTAACCCGTTATTCTTGCATCAATTTTGCCAATTGTTAGATTTTAACACCAATCCAATTTTTGCTTTAATGCATGAATCAATCTATTGCCAGCAGTTCCATCAACGTGGCGCAAATTGGTCAGCACATCGTGTGCGAGAACAATTTCAGCAATTTAACTATCAAAAAGGTCAACGATTACTCTTTACTGGTGAAATGATTTATCCATGGATGTTTGATCAATTTAATCAGCTTAAGCCTCTTAAAGACTTAGCTGATGCTGTTGCATCCAAATCTGATTGGACTAATTTATATGACGTCGATATTTTGATGCAAAATACGGTGCCGGTAGCTGCAGCTATTTTTAGCGAAGATATGTACGTTGATATGAACTACAGCCTTGAAACAGCGGCATTAGTCGATAACTTACAGTATTGGGTGACTTCGGAATATGAGCATAATGGGATCCGCATCGATGGCGAGCACATTCTAGATAAATTGATTTCATTAAATCGCTCTAAGAGCCTGAGATAAATACTTTTAAGCTGAAAGCAGCGTCAGATCACACTATTGAACGCTAAATTAATCTTCAGTTAAGTAAGTGCATCCATACTCAAACCTGTTCCGCCCTTTATGTTGTGAACTAGTGAATTTTATGAGTAGGTTCTTAATGAGCTTACTCATTTTTTTTGCCTTCAATTTATTGAATTTAAAAATAAAGATTATAAAGCAATAGGTTGGATTAATTTTGCGCTGTAAACACAAATAAAAAAGCCAAAGCAAACTCAGCTTGCTTTGGCTAATCAGAAAATCCCTTATCTACCTGTCATCAGTTATCAAAATAAACTGAGTTGATTTTACTTAAGCAATATCGGTCTTTATGCAGTGGTCTCTAATTCGTTGTCACTCGGCTTATCACGCAATGAAAAGTATATTTTTGACACAATAAATTCAGCAATCAAAATACCAAAGACCAGAACAAAGAACGCAACCAAGCCATCAACAGGCCCCGTAAAGGTAATAGCATCACCAAATGCTAAGTTAATTGCTTCAAGCATGATTATTTTTGAAAAGAACAAAATCGCCCAAGTGCTTAAAGCGCGATAAACTTTTGGTGCAGTTCCTGGTTTACTTTTAAAGTAATCAGCTAACTTATGTTCAAAAGCAATAGTGAGCTTAAGTAATAATTGCAGCAAAATAGCCACAAGTAATGAAATCGAAAATGATGACACGTTAATGTGTTGCCAAAACTCATCAAGTAAGTTCAATACCGTTAAATCGACTAAAACGGCGAGAGTGTAACCCACGAAGTACCGTTGAGGACTATTAAAACCATGTAAGGGTCTTGCTAAAGTTGTTTGCTCTTCAGACATCATAAACCTCTAATATTTAATCAAATAACACCACTTACATCATCCTAACAAGTTGACAACAATCTTCAATCTAAAATTCCGTTTATATTGGGCTATTTTGGTTTCTTTTTACTGCAAACTCGAAGATGATTAGAATGCGCCAAAGTAACTCTTCATAGCTTTCAGTCTTAATGATGATTAGAATGCGCCAAAATAACTCTTCATGGCTTTTAGTCTTAAGGTTGCTGCGCCTAACATGTCAATCGGTCCAAGTAACGAAAAAGGTTTCTCAGTTGATATCCAAGCAGACCCTCGGGCGCCTATTGGAATTTCAATGCCCTCTGGATCAGTAAACTCAATTAGCACTGTGCGGCCAATATTTTTAGCGTTACTCACTAACTGCTTTGCTACGCCTTGCTCTTGGCTACTATGACTGCCTCGTGCTTCACCTGTTGCCAATGACACAGAATGGACTCGTCCTCTAAAAATATGGCCTGGATACGCATCGACATAAAACTCTGTAAATTGACCTTGTTTGACTCTGCTCCATAGCTGATCTGGAATACGCATTTCTAAAATTTTTGTTTCAGTATTCCACAGTTGGATGTTACCAACCCTTGACCCTGCAGCGGTATCAAGACGGGTGACAGCACCATCAAATGGAGCTCTAATTTCAAGTTGGCTTGCTTCGAATTCCACTTGTTGTTTTTGAGCAACTAAAGACTCTCGATCAAATTTCAAAGCATTCAGTCTTGACTGATACTGGTCAATATCGCGCTTAGCAACCACGTGCTCAACTTGCGTTAATCTAGCTAAATCTTGCTCAGTTTGGCTGATTTCAGTATTTAAACTGTTAATTTCAGCCTCTATTTTGCGCAAGTTATTCGTTTCTTCATTGTTGACCAATGTATAAAGCAACTGACCTTTTTTAACCTTCTGATTATGCTGCACATAATATTGGTCAATCGACTCTGTAATTGGGCTTAACACTGCCGTTTGCGCCCGAACAACTGATGAGTCAGTTAAGTCGACTGGTGAATAAAAGCGATGTGCAAAAAACACAGCAAGGTTAATAAGTACACCTACCACTACCATTGAAATGTAGTTAGCTGTGGTTTTTTTCACTAAACCGGTTTTTAATAAAATCCAGCAAATTAAAATGTATGGGTAAAGTAATTCTTTCATTATGCTTGTCTCGCTTTTATTACTGCAGAAATTTTCTTCCAATCTGTCACCACGATAAGGATGGCCGCTATCCATAACTCGTTATAAAAAAAGCCGATCGTACATAGCCAGAACACTAACTTGGCTTGCCCTGTATGCGCCGCATATTTTTTAGGCAGTGAGTGCAATTTCCAATACCCCCAAATCGCTAAGCAAATTGTCACTATTAACATCATTGTTAATGCGCCAATAAAGACTTCAGTGTCTAAAAACTTGGCTTTAAGTGCTGATGTTGTTGTCCAGTAATCAGCTGGAATATCTTGATGATGGACAGTAAAGCCACTGGCCAAAAATACCGAACCAAGCGCCACTGTGATTAATGCCAATAAGATAAAAAACTTAGCTTTATGACGAGCAAAAAAGCCGTTAGCTGACTGAGTGTTAGGATGCGTTGTAGTAACTGTATCTGTCATAACCTGCCTTAACGTAATGTGAATGAATCATCGGGTATGGCAGAAATTATAGGGAGTGCTCGCGCGCTAAACTTACCATTATGCGCCACATTTTTTTTACTTGATAAAATCGGTCGTAATACATTGGAGCAAAAAAAAGCGCAATAGTAAGACTATTGCGCTTATCGATTGTAGCTATTGGCTATTGGCTATTGGCTATTGGCTATTGGCTATTGGCTATTCAGGACTGAGCTGGATTTAATTACTTTTAGTCTCACGAATATCCATAATAGGCATAACCCCCTCGCCCATCATGGTGCTAGGCAACTTACCATCCCATGCTTGGGCTTCTGTTAACTTCACAATTAGTGGATTGTTTTTAAGAGCTTTCGCCTTTGCTTCAATGGCTTGTGCTTCTGCTTTACCTCTTAACAGAATTGATTGCGCCTCAGCTTCGGCTATTTTTAAAATACCTTTTGCTTTAGCATCTGCGGTATTCACCGCACGTAATGCTTCTAGACGCTGCCTTTCAAGCTTATGCTCTTCAGCTGCTGCTAAGTTCTTCTCAGTTTGTTTAATCTCAATCGAGTTAATGTATTTTTGCGGAAGAATAATATTCTCAATTTGAATATTATCTACAACCACTGGGAAGTTTGCCATTTCTTCTGATAAACGACGCTCAATCCCTTGTATCGCACTGGCCCTATCTTGAATTAACTGCTCAGCTTCAAACTGTGGGATCGTATCTTTGGTCGCAGAACGAAAACGAGGATCTAAAATACGCTGTTCAAATTGACTTAAGCCGCCATAACTTTTAAACAAATCTAAAGCGGCTTCTTTATTGACAGTCCAGTTAACCGATACTTCGATGGTTACAGGCATTTGCTCTTTAGTGCTTGAAGCCATTTTTTCTGCATTTTTACGGGTTCTAACTTCAATGACTTCAACAGTTTCAATAAATGGGATTTTAAAATGTAATCCAGGGTTTTGTTGATCCATTGCTTCGCCAAAGCGTTTAACAACCCCTACATGCCCCTCGATAACGATGTAGTAAGAGTTAAAAACTGCAATGATTAATAATAATAAAGGCAAGGCTTTAAATAACGAACCTGTGCTAAAAACATCCTTGATATTCATAAACTTCCTTTTGATTTAATGATGTAGTTAAATTAAAGGCGCTAGATTACCTAAAACAAACAAAATCGCAACATCAAATCAAAAAGAACCTTGTAAAGCTTGTATTCGCACGCACGTTACTCAGTGACAGTAACGCTATTCGATCAACACTAAGCTAATCACTAGCCATACCTTTATATTGCTTGGCTTACTCCATAAAACCAATTAACTCGTTGCCTTCTTTGGTGGCCTTTTCTTAGAGGCCGATTTTGCACCCGTTGTGGACTTGCGTTTATAACCCGTTTTAGCGCCGCTTCGGCGTTTTTTGTAACCAGGACCTGTCACACCCGCTAAGGCATTAGGTAACTGATTAGCAGCTTGAGTAACCAATTCATTGAGCTGGGTAATTAAAGGAGACATAAATGCATCGTAACGTAATTGCTTTTGGCTAATGGCATCTAAACTACTTTCCCATAATGCGGTCATATCAGGTGTGGTCGCACTTTCTGGTAGTGAATGAACTAGTCCGACTCCGACTTGGGTTGCCACAATTGACTTCCCTTGACGCTGCAAATAACCTCGTTTAAATAATAATTCAATAATGCCTGCACGAGTCGCTTCAGTGCCGAGTCCATCGGTATCTTTAAGGATTTTTTTTACTTCGCTATTGCTCACAAAACGATTAATCCCTGTCATGGCGCCAAGTAATGTCGCATCAGTAAAATGCTTCGGTGGTTGGGTGGTTTTCTCAAGCAGTTCACCACGAGAGCAATGTAATTGCTGACCATTTACAAGCGGAGGTAAGGTGCTGAGTTCCTCTTCATTTTTATGCCCACTTGGGCCATTTGTATCACTCATGCTTGTTTTGCTCGATTGGCTTGAAGCAAATAGTTGTTTCCACCCCATTGCAGTTTCTTGTTTCGCTTTAGTGGTAAAGAGTCCTCCAGCGATGGTCACTTCCACTTGGGTTTCATCATAAAGATAAGCTGGATAAAACTGGGCTAAATATTGCCTCGCAATGTGCGAGTACAATTTTGCTTCTTTGCTCGACAAAGAGGTTAAATTAGCCATTTTTTCAGTGGGAATGATGGCATGGTGAGCGTCGACTTTTTTATCATCCCAAGCTTTAGATTTAAGCTTAGCGTTTGGCGAATCAATTTTTGCAGTTAACGTCGCGTCATTACTGACAATTGCTTTTATCACCTGCGGTGCAAGGCCATGTTGTTCAGCAGGTAAATAACGACTATCTGAGCGCGGATAAGTAATCAATTTATGGCGCTCGTATAAGCTTTGACAAGTATCTAAGACGTCTTTTGCGCTCATACCGAAACGTTTAGCTGCATCAATTTGCAGTGACGATAAGCTATAGGGCAAAGGTGGATTTTGGCGTTTACTTTTAGCTTCAAGCTTAGTCACCTGTGCAGGCTGATCAGTAATTCGACCAACAACATTTTCAGCTAAGCCCTTTGCTAACACGCGACCTTCTTCATCCATATATGGCTGGCACGCTTCACTTGGCTTCCATTTAGCGGAGAATGATTCATTTTTGTCAGTTAATAAATGCGCAAGTACTTCATAAAAAGGTTTAGGGACAAAATTGGCTATTTCCTCATCACGCCTCACGACCAAACCTAAAACCGGTGTTTGTACTCGGCCAACCGACAATACTCCTTGATAACCCACTTTTTTGCCTTGAATGGTATAGGCTCGGGTCATATTCATGCCGTAAAGCCAATCAGCACGGCTGCGAGCTAATGCTGATGTTGAAAGCGGAACGAACTCTTTATTGCTGCGTATTTGTCCTAGTGCTCTTTTGACAGCGCTAGGGTTTAAATCACTAATAAGTAGACGCTGGGTTTGCGCTAACTTATCAGCTTTAACACCAGCATGTGCTATCACTTCATCAACCAGCAATTGCCCTTCTCTATCTGGATCGCCCGCATTAACAAGACTTGAGGCTTGTTTTATCAATTTTTTAAGGGTGGACAACTGCGAACGCGTTTTAGATTTAGGCTTAAGCTTCCAACTGTCAGGCACAATTGGTAAATGTGCCAATTGCCAGGACTTGTAGGCTGGATCGTAAGCGTCTGGCTCAGCTTGCTCCAGCAAGTGCCCGACACACCAAGAAACATAGTTGCCATTAGCATCCATGATATAACCGTCGCCTTTTTTATGGGGCTTTGGCAATACTTCGGCAATAGCGCGACCTAAGCTGGGTTTCTCGGCAATATACAGGATCATTCAATTCAAACCGTTTAAATCAGTTGAGCCTTTTAATGCAGGCTTTTTAATATCATTCTGATACTGTATATAATTACAGTAGAAAATTACAGTAATTATTTAAAGTTTTTTTACTTTATCCATAAAAAATTTAGTTTGGTAATCGATGGCAATAAATGACGCCTGCACGACAAAATATTACCTTCAAGCATGTTAACAAACTAGAATTGGCGAGTTTTACTGCTTTTTTTGTAGTTTATTTTCATAACCGAAAAATAAAGAATATAAAATTGCCCCAACTGCCATACAATTGACTTTTTACACCGCCAAAAACAAACGTTTCATCTAAATTAAGATAATTAAAGCTGAAATAAAGTTGATCTAGATCATCATTGTTAATGAATTCTTGGGATAGGTTTAGTTATCGCAAATTTTGAGCTCAGGAGCCCGTTATGGAATTGAAACAATGTGAGAAGTGTTACACAGACGTCTGCGTTAACGGGAAATGGTTTCATCATGATCATTTGACCACAAGTGCTTACATGTTAAATGGTGGCTCACCAGAAATGGTTGAACTTGCTAAAATGCCAACCACTGAAACTGAGTTAATCGATATGCTGACCAGCACTTTCTGAGTAAAGTTTGCTGATTTTATTCAGCTAAAAGTGGCAACAACGCCCTATGAATTTTGATAAAAGAGCAGTGCTAACACTGCTTTTTTTATGCCTGCTATTTAAGCTTATAACCAGAGTGTATTTTGGCTTTAGTGCTATTTTAAATGATAAATTAAGTGCTATGTCGTAAAGAACGATGTGCAGCCTATTTATCACCTAATCTGCATTGTCTGCTAGTTGCTTCGCTTTCATAGTACGTAGCACTAAAATAACGATAGCAGTAACTGCTGGACTCAATATTGTCAGTGCAGTTTTGGTTGACCATACCGTTATCAGAGCATCGAGATCGTTATGGGATGTGTAATAATCAACAGGGAAATAGAAAATCAACAACCACAATGGTATCGAGCTTAAGACAATATGAAGCATGTACTTGCTGTTAACTTCTCGTTGCTTAGCTTTTTTATTGCACAGATGAATAACACCAATGGTGATAACAGAGAAAACCACTGCCACACCCCATAAAAGAAAAGCAATCACCATTCCCATTCATTACCTCAACAAACGATTAATTAAACTTCATCACTTCATTAAACTGACTTATTCGGACTTGCTTATTTTGTTTACTTATTCAACTCAAGTAAGTCCCATTTATTGCCGTATAAATCCTGAAACACCACAACAGTGCCATATTCTTCTACCCTCGGTTCCTCATTGAATACCACTTCATTGGCCTGCATTGACTTATAGTCACGCCAAAAGTCGTTAGTTTGAAGAAACAAAAATACCCGACCTCCAGTTTGATTACCCACCGACTGCTTTTGAGTTTCATTGCTAGCTTGAGCTAATAACAATTTGGTGCCATTGCCATTTGGCGGTGACACTAACACCCAACGTTTTCCGCCGCCCAAATCGGTATCTTCGACCAAGGTAAACTGTAGTTTTTGAGTGTAAAAGGCAATAGCGTCATCATAATCGTCAACGACTAATGCAATCATTCCGATTTGCTGTTGAGTAACAGTCGACATGCAATATCCTTTTAATTGAATGTAAAATTAGCACTAAGATTGTAAGGGTTTAATTAGAAAAAATCTGATTTATTTTATTGATATAAAACAAGTTAAATTTTTAAAGGTAGGATTAAATTCAGCGAAAAGTAAAAATAAGCCACTCATTAAGGTGTGGCTTATTTCGAATTAATTGGTCTGCAAATAGTAAAGTGCTTTAGTGACAATTTAGCCTCTTTTAGCCACTGACAAGGGAATGGAAAAATCTATCATGCCTAGGTAAATAATAATTATCATAATTAAAAGACATCACAACACGCTTTGTGCGTCCGATGATTTCATTGCGAGGCACAAGCCCAATCACACGTGAATCAGCACTGTTATCCCGATTATCACCTAATACAAGATAATACCCGGTTGGCACAGTAACCTCGTTAAACTTTGAGCGTATTGAGCCCATTTTATTCACTCTTATTGAATGCGCCACGCCGAGTAAATCTTCAATCTTATCCTGCGTATCATCTTGATAACGATTACTCGTATAACTAAAATCATGATAATTAATGTTTTGATGGTTAATCTCTAATCGATTGTTGTTTAACGCTACGGTGTCGCCAGGTACGCCAACGACACGCTTTACCAGTCTATTTCCAGCAGCTTCGGAGTCAAAAATAATGATATCTCCGCGAGCTGGATCGCCTGTTTTATATAAAGAAACATGAGTAAAAGGAATGCGAACATCGTACGCCATTTTGTTTGCAAGAATTCTGTCACCGATTAATATACTTGGCTTCATTGAGCTTGTAGGCACGGTATACCAATCAGCAACTGCGCTTCTGAATACACTCATTAACGCAATAAAAATCAGCAGTGATTTATACTCTTTTAGCAACTTTGTGAGTTTGTTTATCATCATAATCCCTTATGTTTAGCTATGAACCTAGTGCTAACGCTAAGCTTGCGGCTTTACGCTTACCGTTTAATGTAATGCACTTTCTGTAATGAACTTTATGTAATGAACTTTATGTAATGAACTTTACGTAATAATTTGAGCACTTGGTTAAAGCAATTATAAGGCCACTATTACTTACCAATAAATTCAGTAATTTAATATTTTTAGGGTTAACTGAAATGAGTAGTATCACCACCTTTTAGTCTTTTAACCTAAACAAGTGATACGTCGTCATATGAAAATGAGTTAAACAAACCACTCGTTCAAAATTTTCGCATTAAAAAAGGAAGCCGAAGCTTCCTGTTATTGTGGCACCATCAATGACGAGTCGTTAACTTAATTTCTCTGTAAAAAAGCTAATGGTACGATCCCATGCCAGTTTAGCGTTGGCTTCATCATAGCGACCTGTCGAATCGTTATGAAAACCATGCTTGGCGCCTTTATACATATGCATTTGATAAGGCACTTTATAACGCTTTAAATCAGCTTCGTAGTCAGGCCATGATTTATTAACCCGTTCATCTTCTTCACCAAGTTGTACCATTAATGACGCTTTAATATTTTCTCGAAGCTCTTTCTTAGCGGGTGTCCCGTAAAAAGGCACCCCTGCGATAAGCAAGTCAGATTCGACTGCAGCAAGATAATTGACGATATAGCCGCCGAAACAAAAACCTACCGCGCCTAGTTTTCCATTACTGTTTTCATGAGATTTTAAAAATTTAGCCGCAGCGACAAAATCTTGCTGAATTTTATCTCTGTCCATCGAACGCTGCATTGCGCGGCCTTCGTCATCATTACCAGGATAGCCACCTAATGAATATAAAGCATCAGGTGCGAATGCAATAAAACCTGCCTTAGCAAGGCGGCGAGCGACATCTTTAACATAAGGATTTAAGCCACGATTTTCGTGAATCACTAATACAACAGGTAATGGACCCGTTTTATTCGCAGGTACCACAAAATAACCTTGACCTTTACCGTGGCCCTGTGGCGAGTCAAATGTCTCATAAGTCGCTTTAATATCTGCATCATTAAATGATACTTGCTCAGCAAGAGCATAATTAGGTAAAAGCGCAGATGTCAGAACACTCATGGAGTATCCCACAGCGACTAAAGTACCCAGCTTCTTCATGAAGGTTCGACGGTCCATACCTCCGTGGGCATATTCATCATACCAATCAAACGCTTCTTGCGGGATATCATTTCTTTGTGGCTGAGACATTGCTTTTCTCCATTTTGGATCTTTTAAGATTGAGTTCCTTTGACTAACCTATGAGAGGAAAAGCACAATGTAAATAGTTTGTCGTACAAATAGTAAATGGCTGATTTATTTGAATAGCTATTTAATATCTTTTTCAATACCGTATATATCTTCATCAATGGTTTCGATACGAGCTTCGAATATTGCCCGGGCATCATGTAAGCCACGATTGTAAAAATGCGCACCTATATTCTTGCCTAAAAAGTCCAATAAAAACTCTGCATCAAACTGTCCTAAATCTTGATCTAGCTCTTCTTCAAAATAGCGTTGAAGCTTGTTAACCATCATTTCACGTTGTTCTGCGGTAAATTCGATTTTGGACATTAAATAGCCTCCATTTAGTGTTAACCGTTAAACCATATATAACGGTTGATACTGTTTTAAAAAGTAATTAATTAAAATTCAGCTAAGTATGACTAATTCCCCTTTAATAGAACAAACTAATTTTCGATTTTCATGACATAAAAAAGAGAAGCTAGGCTTCTCTTTCAAAAGTAATAAGTCATTCATCTGCGACTAAAGCGCCATTGGGAAATCTCTTACAGTTGTTTCATTTTCAACTACCACAACACTCTGTTCATCTGCACTTAAAAAGAACGGCAAAGAACCATCGTCAGGCTCAGCAATGTTGGTATCTTCTGGATCATCGTTTTGTGCTAAACAGGTATAACCTAAACTGTAGGTCTCTGCGCTGACAAAACCAAACTCATATCCATAGCTTTCAACGTCTCCGCTGGCATCAAGAGCTGGATTAACTCTTGCTGAAGCTATTGGCGCGACTTCATCTTCACTGTAGTCAGCGTCTCTGAAGTCAGCCATAGACTCTAGTGCGGTGTCTTTAGGATAAAGGTAAACAGCAGCGTTAAATTCAGAACCACCAGCTGCAGTCTCACAATCAGCCATAGTTTGTTCGCTGATTTGGCCTGAAATTGCGCCCACTTCAACAGTATTAACTAACTGAACAGAAGTCGGCTTTAGGGTCCAATAATCTTTATTACCTTTTGGTCCTTGTAGGCCTTTGGTAAGGTTAAATTCAGCCACAAAATTATTGGTTCCAGCTGCGATGGTGAATGATTTATTGAAGAAAAGTCTGCCAGTATCTTCCTCTTCAGCCCCAACACCACCACATGAGCCATTACTATTAGTGACAAGCCCTTCTACCACGCCACCGACCCATTCATTGGTGTCAGTATCTAGCTCTGCACCAGACAGCACATATGAACTCTCATCTATTGAGACTTCATTGTTTTGCATGTAAATACACATCTGGTATTCGCCAACAGGAATTGACTGTCCGCTAACTAATGTTTCTATTTCAGAGCCTTGTACACTTAATAAATCGACGTGTTGTAAGCCATCATCTCCAGTGTTTACATCAAATGAAATTGCACCATCGCTATTTTTTAACACGACCTGCTTAAATGCAATATTAACCACATTCGCTGACGCTGGGTTATCTGAAACACCTAAGCTAAACACACCTTGCTCTGGTGTTGGGTTTGAGTCTGAGTCCGAACCACAACCGACTAATACGCTACTAATTGCGACGGCCAATGCTAGGCGCGAATATTTTTTAATTGTCATCATAAAACCTTATTGGAACATCATTGATGAATCTTAATTCCTTTTAGTTTCACTCAATCACTGTTTATTCATTTATTGTTTGTATCTGCACATTATAAGCGATAATGCTCATGCAAGTTTGAAAATGTATATAAGTTGATCATTTTATGGATTAGTTCGACGATATTTCCAGCTCACTAGCCTTATAGGTTTACATCAGCCCATAAAAACACACATCTGTATTACCTATAAATCTCTATAATAATCAGCTGTTGATGGGATTACACGCACAAAAAAGCCAGCTTTCGCTGGCTTTTCAAATGCAATGACGTCACGTCAAATTAAGGATGACAAACGTTGTGCATTTCTAAGTTAGTGCCGATGTCTTTGCTGTTTGCTTTAGCATCGTCATTACGCAACTGTGTTAAGTGATCTAAGTAAGCTTGGTCAACATCGTTAGTGATGTATTGACCATCGAACACTGAGGTTTCAAAACGCTTAATATCAGGGTTTTCCATACCTACAGCATCAACTAAGTCAGTTAAATCTTGGAAGATAATACCGTCAGCGCCAATGATTTTAGCAATTTCATCAGCATCACGGCCATGAGCAATAAGCTCATTAGTGGTTGGCATATCAATACCATAAACGTTAGGGAAACGGATTTCAGGAGCAGCAGAAGCAAAGTAAACTTTCTTCGCGCCAGCTTCACGAGCCATTTCAATAATTTGCTCAGAAGTGGTACCACGTACAATAGAATCATCAACTAACAATACATTTTTGCCTTTAAACTCAGTGTTAATAGCATTGAGTTTACGACGAACTGATTTCTTACGCTCTTGCTGACCCGGCATAATGAAAGTACGGCCAATGTAACGGTTTTTCACGAAACCTTGGCGGTAAGGAAGGTCCATACAACGAGCAATTTCTAATGCGATATCACATGATGTTTCAGGAATTGGAATAACAACATCAATGTCGTGATCTTCCCATTCTTTTTGAATTTTAGCGCCCAACTTTGCGCCCATATTTACACGGCTGCCGTAAACAGAGATTTTATCCATTGACGAATCAGGACGTGCAAAATAAACAAATTCGAAAATACATGGTGCATAGCTTGGTTCAACTGCACATTGACGAGTAAATAGCTGACCATCTAATGAGATGTAAATCGCTTCACCTGGCGCAACATCACGCATCACTTCAAAGCCTACGGCATCTAATGCAACGCTTTCAGAAGCGACCATATACTCAGTACCTGTTGGGGTTTCGTGCTTACCAAGCACTAACGGACGGATACCGAACGGGTCACGAAATGCAACTAGGCCCTGACCGATAATCATCGCTGCAACAGCGTAAGCACCACGAGTTTGTGCATGAACTTTAGCCACGGCATCAAACACTTCATCAGCGCTTAACGTTAAACTTCTTGTTTCTTGTAGTTCGTCAGCTAACAGGTTTAACAACACCTCAGAATCTGATGTGGTGTTAACATGGCGACGTTTTTTCACTAGGCCTTCAGCCAACTCAACTGTATTGGTTAAGTTACCATTGTGAGCCAATGAAATACCAAACGGTGAGTTAACATAAAACGGCTGTGCTTCTGAAGCACTTGAGCTACCTGCGGTTGGGTAACGCACGTGTCCAATACCGGCCTTACCTTGTAGGCGTTGCATATGTTTTACTTCGAAAACGTCTTTAACTAGTCCATTTGCCTTACGTAAACGAAACGCGTTCTTGTCAACAGTCACAATACCTGCTGCGTCTTGACCACGGTGCTGAAGCACGGTCAATGCATCATAAATGGTTTGATTAACCGATGATTGACCAACTATTCCGACGATACCACACATGGGTAAGCTTCCTCATTGTAAGATGTTTTATATTTATATTTTGGGTACAAAGCTGGAGGTATTTTCCAGATAGTCAAAAAACCACTGAATAACCACACCAAATTGGGGTACAAGTTCTGATTCTTTCCACCAGTCCTGATTTGGCGAACCGGTAAAAGCATCAAGAAAAAATAATATCGCGCTGACAATTAATGCCCCGCGTAATGCACCAAAACACAAGCCTAAGACTCGGTCGGTGCCTGATAAACCGGTTTTAGAAACCAGTTGACCAAGTAAATAGTTAACTAACGCGCCAATGATTAGTGTGGCGATAAATAAGATGGCAATGGCTACGCCATTTCGCATAGTTTCGTCGCTCATTTGAGTCAAATGAACGGCTAAATCTTGATAAAATTGGCTAGCAATAAAGAAGGCAGCAAACCATACCACTAAAGACATGGCTTCTTTGGCAAATCCGCGAACCAAACTGATGACAGTTGATATGCCGATGACGATGAGAATAGCGTAATCAATCCAAACCATTGAGATGGGGATCCGGTATAGATGTTAAGACGGCGCGATTCTAACAGAGACAGAAAACTTTCTCACCCACTGCTAGATAAATTGACTTTGCGCTGTACCAAACAATAGTGAATAGTTAGTTTTCTAGGGGATTGTATTTAACAATTTTACCTTGAAGACCCGTTATTTTTTTAATTTTCTGTTGCTGAGTTTTTAGCTTGTCGGCCGATAAATCTGGGCCAACAAACACCTTTGTGAGCGAGCCATCAATTGGTTTTGCAGGTAAGGTATAAGCGGTAAACCCATTTTGACGCAGTTGTTTTACTAACCCTTCAACATTTTTGGCATTATTAAAACCACCGAGTTGTAGCGTATAACCCGCTTTAATTGGGGTCGCTTTTTTCTCTACAGGCTCAGATTTAGCCACTTGCTGCGTTTGAGTATTCGTTGGTTTTTTAGCAGGTTCAGTTTGAGCTTGCTCCACAGATTCTTCTTCTGAAGAGCTAACCAAGTCTTGAGTCTGCGCGATTTCTTCGACTTCAAAAGTCTCAGGTTTATACCCTTCACCGATATCATCTTTAGCTTGTTCAGTGATAACAGGGCGAAGTGGGATTTCGGTAAATTGTTCGACTTCTCGTTGTTTTTTCCCATCGAGCAAATCAGGTAAAAAAATCACCCCGAGCGCCACAATTACGACAGTTCCAACTAAACGATTTTGAAATTGAGCAGACAATGTGTATTCCCTTTTATAATAATTCGCTAAAGCCAGCCACAGTGTAAAATGAGCCAAAAACAATTACCACATCATCAGTGGTAATATTTGCATTAAGACTTTGCCATGCTTGATTTATCGAAGAAAAATGTGATGATTTTAGCGGTGGTTCATGTTGTGCAAGCATACCAGCTAATGCAGTGGCCTCTAGCCCTCGTTCCACTGGTAAATCAGTAAAGTACCATTCATCAATAACGTCTTTCAGTTCAGACAAGACTGCGGCTGCATCTTTGTCTTTTAACATGCCACATAAAGCAATAATACGTGCAGGTTTATATTGCTGTAACTGGGAAGCCAAATATTTTGCTGCATGTGGGTTATGCGCCACATCGACTAACACTTTTGGGCTGTCTTGTACTTGCTCTAAACGCCCAGCTAATGATGCTCTAGCAATACCCGTCATAATATCTTTAGGGCTAATGCTTGGCCAAGTTTGCTCTATTACTGCAACAGCTGTGGCGGCATTGGCAAGCGGCAGTTTTGGTAAAAGCAACTTATGAAAGACACAATTAGCACCAATGTACTGCCAAGTGTCACCATTAAGGTGGTAATTAAAGTCATGGTTAACACGATAAACATTCGCATTAATTTCTGCTGCGTAATCTAACACCGTGTGAGGCAGGTCAGGCTCGCCGATAATAGCTAGGCATTCAGGACGAAACACGCCTGCTTTTTCACGCCCAACTAGCTCGCGGGTATCACCTAAGTATTCTTGATGGTCAATATCAATCGAGGTGATCACACTGACATCAGCATCAATAATATTTGTGGCATCTAAGCGCCCACCTAGCCCAACTTCCAATAGCACGACATCAGGCTTTTCAATATTAAATAAGTACAGGCCAGCTAAGGTTGCATATTCAAAGAAGCTCAAAGAAATAGTGGCACTATCTGGAAAAGTTCTCGCTGTTTCGATTGCATTAAATGCTGCTATTAATGCGCTGTCAGAAACATCTTGCTGATTAATCCGCACTCGCTCATTAAATTTTAACAAATGCGGTGAGCTATAAACGCCAACGGTAAAGCCAGCTTGCATTAATACTGACTCAATCATGGCGCAGGTTGTCCCTTTACCATTTGTGCCAGCGACAGTAATCACTTTTGATTGAGGGGATAGTACATTTAATCGCTTAGCGACCTCTGTTACACGCGTTAACCCCATTTCAATTTCAGTTGGATGAATAGATAAAAGATAATCCAACCACTGAGACAAGCTTGCCGAATCTGTCGGTGCTGAACAAGGTTGATTGTCACTAACTGAACTCATGTTATTCCTTAACTCAATGTCATTGATTAGCGGATGGATTAATCAATCCAACATAAATAATGGCCCCATAGGTGGCTTAGGTAACTCATAATGCTCAGGGTAAGTCACATCCACTAAATATAGACCATTAGGCTTAGATGTTGGTGCGGCAAACTTGCGATCTTTTAGCGCCAAAAGCTCATTGACCCACTCGACTTTTTGATTAGATTGTCCAATCTCGATGAGTGTACCAACAATATTTCGCACCATATGATGTAAAAAAGCATTCGCTTTAATATCCACAATAATGAATGCGCCTTGGCGAGTGACATTCACAAATTCTATCGTTCTTACTGGACTATGAGCTTGGCACTGTAACGCGCGAAAACTAGTAAAGTCATGTTCGCCAACAAAAATTTGCGCCGCTTGATGCATTAATTGATGGTTAAGTGCGTAATGATAGTGACTTAATCCGTGACGTAATATACCAGGCCTAAATTCACTATTATCAATAATATAACGATATCGACGCGCCGTGGCAGAAAAGCGAGCATGAAATGTATCATCGACTTCTTTTGCCCATCGAATGGCAATATCATCTGGTAATTTGGCATTGACACCTAAGGTCCACGCCGACATTTGACGTGTAGATTGGGTATCAAAATGGACCACTTGTCCAGTACCGTGCACACCTGAGTCTGTTCGACCTGCACAAATAATTTCAATGGATTCATTGGCTATTGATGATAAAGCGGCTTCGATTTTTTCTTGCACAGACACAACTTCTTTTTGTCTTTGCCAACCGAAATATTGACTACCATCGTATTCGACACCTAACGCCACACGCATTGAAATTACCCTCAGATTTAAAGAGCGCGCATTTTAGCACAAAAAAAACGGCGCATGCATTTAGCGCCGTTTGTTCGTGATGAAATAGGAAATTAATCGAATGAATGATGATTAATTAATTTCCAGCTTAACTCATCTCGTCAAGTAGTTTGCCAGCTTCAGTTTGCTGGCGTTCATTACCGTCAATTTGAACTTCTTTTAAGATTGCTTTTGCTGCATCTTCATCTTCAATTTCAATGTAGGCTCTGGCTAAATCTAACTTGGCGTTCACTGAGTTTTCTTCATCGTCAACATCAATCATTTCAGCATTACCAATGAGTGAGTTCACTTCGCCCATTTCAACAGCAACATCTTTATATTGATCGCTAATTTCGACATCTTCATCAGCATCATTTAACAATTTATCGATGTCGATAAAGCCATTTTCTTGCTCGAAGGTATTTAGCGCAGTATCTGAAACCATGTCAGATGGCTCATCAGAATCTAACCTAGTATCCTGTTTATTACTTTCTTCTGCATCAAGGGCTGCTAGCGCTTCATCAACCGTTAAATTGTCATCGGTTAATTGGAAGGTCTCGTCATCGATATCATCAACTTGCGCTTCCGATGCTGGATGATTTGACGCTTGTTGGAATAAATCAGCTTCCCAATCAAGACTCGCTGCATCCGCTTTTTTAGATTTTAAATCGTCGAAAAAGCCTGACTCTTTCGACAATGCCTCTGTATCAGGTTGTTGTTCGATGATGGTATCTGGCTCATCGGCAGATAATCCCGCTAACATGGCATCAAAATCTTGTTCTGAGATGCTGTCCTGCTCATTTATTTCTTCATCAGATACAAATAATGGAACGTCATCTTGTTCATTAAGTTCAAGCTCATCAAGATCGCTCTCAAGTGTGTCGGCCACCTTTGGAGCAGTAACTTCACTATTGCTACTATCTAACTCACTCTTATCTGAATCACTCTTATCAATATCAAAGTCTTCAACATTGAAATCAGCCAATAATGCGTCCAATTCATCAATATCAGAGTCTTGCTCATCATGACTTTGCTGCACTTGTTGATCGGCTTGCTCAGCTGCTAATAACTCAGCAACTAAAGGATCCTCTTGCTGCTCACCGGTCGGTATATCATCTTGAATATTCAGTGTTGATTCATCACCCGGTGCAAATTTCAACTCATCTGAAGATTCGGTATTATTTACCGAAACTGGCTCTATTGCTTCAACATCGGCTAGCAACTCATCTAAATCTGATTCAGACACCGCGGTGCTTTCTTCTAACGTTTCAGCAAACTGATTTTGAGCTTCATTTGTAGAGTCCGTTTCTAAATCAGAAATAAGCGAGTCAATATCATCATTATCAGTGTCAATGGCTAACTCAGATTCAATTTGCTCAAGCTCTGCTGTCAAAACTTGTTCAACATCTAATCCGTCGTTGCTTAATGGAGCAAACTCTTTATCTGTATCAACATCAGCAAGGAGGTCATCAATATCGGACGATTCATCCAAACTGACAGCAACATCCTCTTCGAGCTCTGCGGCAATCTCTGCAGTGAAATCTTGCTCTTGTTCTGCAGGTATATCTATTGAAGCAAGTAAGCTGTCGATATCATCTTCTGCACTACTTTGAATATCTATTTCAGCTGACTCTTCTGCGGCAGGCTCATCAAAGCCAGCCAGTAAGCTGTCGATGTCATCTTGCGTATCGCTTTGACTCTCTATTTGAGCAGGTTCTTCTGCGACAGACTCATTAACCGCTGGTTCATCAATTGCTGGTTCATCAAAGCCCGCTAGTAAATTGTCGATGTCATCTTGCGCATCACTTTGACTATCTGTTTGAGCAGGCTCTTCTGCGACAGACTCATTAAGCGTTGGTTCATCAATTGCTGGCTCATCAATTGCTGGCTCATCAAAGCCCGCTAGTAAATTGTCGATGTCATCTTGCGCATCACTTTGACTATCTGTTTGAGCTGGTTCTTCTGCAGCAGACTCATTAACCGCTGGTTCATCAATTGCTGGTTCATCAAAGTCCGCTAGTAAACTGTCAATATCATCTTGCGCATCGCTTTGACTATCTATTTGAGCTGGTTCTTCAGCAGACTCATTTACCGCTGGCTCTTCAAAGCCTGCGAGTAAGCTGTCAATGTCATCTTGCGCATCACTTTGACTATCTTTTTGAGCTGGTTCTTCTGCGACAGAGTCATTAACCGCGGGCTCTTCAAAGCCTGCGAGTAAGCTATCAATATCATCTTCTGCAGCACTTTCATCTGAGTCACTGTCGGCAGGAACACTGTCAACAGGTAATGGTTCTTCCAATGAAGTCTCAATGACATCATCATTGGTATCGAGCCCTTCAAGAAGGCTATCTAAGTCATCCTCATCCGCTTCAAGCGGCTGCATGTCCTCTTCTTGCTCTTCCATCGCCTCAGCCCAAAGATCATCTAAAGAGGTGCCTTCATCAGATTCTTCCGCTGGTTCTTCTTCGGTGATATACATATCAGCATCAGATTCACCATCGAGAGTGAGCTCTCCTGTGTCTTGGTTATCTAGATCTAATAAGTCTTCAATGTTTTCTGGCGATTTCTCATCTTCATCTAAGTGAACCGCTAAATTATCAATATCATCGACTTCTGATACGGTCTCTTCACTAGCTTGATCAATCACAGGCTCTGTTTGAGCTGCAGACTCAGGTTCAGTTTTATTTTTACGACGCATGAGCCAGAAGATAGCAAGGAAAATAATAATCAGTGGTAATGCTGCAACAATCGCTAGCAAAATCATATTATCTGACAATGAGCGCCAAAAATCTGTTGGCTCTTCAATAACTTGAGGCTGATTATTTTTTTCAACTAATGCCTGATGTTCTGTATCTAATGCTTGATACTTCTCGGTAAGTAATTGCAAATCCTCTTGCATTGCAGATAACTGCAAAGAGAGTTCTTGGATTTTTGCTTTCAATGCATTGTTATCTGCATCTTTGACTAATAATGTATCCTCAGCGCGAGCCAGTTCATCAGTCAGTGACAATGCTTTGGTTTGCGCGTCTTCTAATTTCGCTGTTAGCTCGTCAATTTCAGGCTGCGCTAATAAAGCCGCTTGCTGAGCCAATTCTTCAGCAGTCGGTTGCTTGGCAACAATTTGTAATGGTTTTTTACCCGTCGCAGGCACTGATGTTTCAACGGCAGTAGTATTGTTCGTTGCAGGTTTAGCCGGATTAGCGTTGGGTAATCTCTTGTCATTATTTTCGGCGCGTAACTTAGCATCTGCAGCACTGATCTGTGCCATCACATCAGCCGATGGCACGAGTAGGGTCATGCCACGTTCAAGTGAGTTGTAATTGTTACTACTGAACGCATGAGGGTTAGCATCAAATAATGCCGCCATCACTTGATAAACAGAGACGTTCTGGTTTGGCCTAACTTTTTGGGCAATACTCCAAAACGTATCCGAAGAAGTCGTTGGCCCATATTGACGAGTTGGAGCGTTGACAACTTCTCCATTCGGGCCGGTAATTTTGAGCGTTTCTGCGTGGGCAGGCTCGATAATTTGAGATGCAGAAACAGCGGCCAATGCACAGGCCATCATGCCAACAAAATAAGAGGTTCGAAAAATCATCAATCTTTCCCTTTGAGCGCGATCGGGTTGTCTTCATGACAACTGGCTTTAGGTAATTGTTTTTATTAATTACGACTATAAACCAGAATTAGTCACCCTGCTACTGCTGACAGCGGTAAAACGAAAAAAGCCTGCAGGCTGCAGGCTTTTTAGTCTAAATAACTCTATTCATAGTAGATTAATAATAATCTCTGATCAGAACTTCAGCTATTTGAACACTGTTTAAAGCAGCACCTTTACGGATGTTATCGGCCGTAACCCATAAATTTATACCGTAATCGTGAGAAATATCTTTTCTTACTCGGCCAACAAATACAGGGTCGGTACCTGCTGAGTCAGTTACTACAGTAGGATAGTCTTCATCATTCTCGAAAAGCACCACACCTTCAGCGTCACGTAAAACCGCTTTAATTTGTTCAGCTTCAACAGGTTGACGAGTTTCTAAGTGGACTGCTTCTGAGTGACCATAGAACACAGGAACACGTACAGCTGTTGGATTAACAACGATATCGTGGTCACCAAAAATCTTTTGAGTTTCCCACACCATTTTCATTTCTTCTTTGGTGTAGCCGTTTTCCATAAACACATCGATTTGTGGTAACACATTGAAAGCGATTTGCTTTGGATAAACTTTATTTTCAGCAGGTAAGCCTTGTAACAATTTAGCGCATTGCCCTGCTAATTCATCAATAGCTTGTTTACCTGAGCCAGACACTGATTGGTAAGTTGCCACGTTAATACGTGAGATACCAAATGCATCATAAATAGGTTTTAATGCCACTAACATTTGAATGGTTGAGCAATTAGGGTTTGCGATAATGTTTCGATTACGGAAGTCAGCAATCGCTTGTGGATTAACTTCTGGCACAACTAACGGTACGTCAATGTCGTAGCGGAAATGTGAAGTATTGTCGATGACCACACAACCATGCTCCGCTGCTATTGGCGCCCATTTAGCTGAAACGTCACCACCAGCTGAGAAGAAACCAATTTGTGCTTGGCTCCAATCAAACGTGTCCACATCAAGAATTTCTACTTGTTTACCATTAAAGCTTACGGTTTCGCCAGCACTGCGGCTACTCGCTAATGGGTATAAGTTTGCGACTGGGAATTTTCGCTCTTCAAGGATCTCAATCATAGTTTGACCCACTGCGCCCGACGCACCTAAAACAACAACATTAAATTCCTGTGACATAATTAACGCTCGACTCCTGAAAAACCTAATTTAAACATCCAATCTACCTCACAATGACCCGTGTTGACTAGCGACAATGCACTAAATTCACGCCGATGAGTGTGATTTTTTCTCATATGGTCAAACCCATGGTTATTAAGGAAGCTATTTCTAAACAAATAGTCGTCATCTGCGAGGTTGTAGACCAATCTTGCTAGCGTGAGTAATTGAGTTTCAGATACCTTGTCAGTGATGTGTAACTGACTAATGTTAAATTTAGGCAGTAAGTTCAACAGCGATTTTTGGTGTTCAAGACCAAAGATTTCACACAGTTTTTCGAACAACATATAAGTGCCGCGAGCTTTACCTTCTAAGCTGTATCCTGCGATATGTGGCGTCGCAAACTCAACAAGTGGCACTAATTCTGGCATAGGGTTAGGCTCGCCTTCCCACACATCGAGTACCAGTTTGAGATTATCCCGTTGTTGTTTCACCTTAATCAAAGCGCGATTGTCAATAACCTCACCACGGCAACAATTCAGTAACCAAGCATGCGGTTTTAATTGATTCAATTTAGCTTCGTCAAACAAGTACCAAGTTTTGTGCGGTCCAGTTTTAGTGATAGGAACATGTAAGCTTATTATGTCAGCTTGCTCAATAATGGTATCTAACGACACAAACTGACGGGAATTTTTGTCGCTGATATTAGTCGCGCTGCGGTTGGATAACTGCTGTTCTTCAAGTAATGGATCGCACAATAAGACCTTCATACCATAAGCATTAAGACAATGCTCAAGTGCGCTACCTGTGTTACCCGCGCCAACAATTCCTACCACTTTGTCTTTTAAAGGCTGTTTGAATCGTTTAGCTAATTCCAGCATAGCAATAAAGGCAAACTCCCCCACTGCTGCTGCGTTACAGCCAGGTGCATTAGTAAAAGGGATATTACGTTGTTCTAGTAAGGCTAAATCAATATGATCAGTACCGATGGTGGCACTACCAACAAATTTAAGTTTATTGGCTTGTGATAACAACTCTGCATTCACTTTAGTGACAGAACGGACTAGAAGAACATCAACATCAATAAGCTGCTCTGGCGTTAACTGGCGACCATTTACACGGGTAATCTCTCCGATTTCACCAAATAACGCTTCGACGTACGGCATATTCTCGTCTGCAACTATGTTCATTCTAATGTTTGACCTTATTTATGTGAGTTATCCGATCATTCTATCAACTAATGACACTCAGCAGTTATCTACAAAAAGAAATAAAGTGTTCTTAATTGGTAATTTGACTGACTGTCAAAGTGGGTTAATCGCAATAAAAAAGCCTTTAGCATTCAGCTAAAGGCTTTATCGATATCAAAACACTAACCTACGCCAGCGATGAGATAATATATTATTTCATTTTACGCATAACTAATGTGGCATTAGTTCCGCCAAAGCCAAAACTGTTACTCATTACAGTCGTCAGTTCTGCATCACGATATTCTGTAACCAATGGGATGCCAGCCGCTTTTTCATCTGGAGTATCAATATTGATGCTAGGTGCAATAAAGCTGTTTTCCATCATTAATAAGCTGTAGATGGCTTCATGAACACCTGCAGCGCCCAAGGCATGACCAGTCATTGACTTAGTCGACGCTACTGGTGGAATATTGTCTTGGAAAACTTCATGAATCGCTTCAAGTTCACGAACATCACCAACAGGAGTCGATGTGCCATGAGTGTTGACGTAATCAATCGGAGTATCGACATCAGCAAGTGCCATTTGCATACAACGCACAGCGCCTTCACCAGAAGGTGCCACCATATCGTAGCCATCTGACGATGCACCATAACCAATGATTTCAGCATAAATTTTAGCGCCACGAGCTAATGCATGCTCAAGCTCTTCAACAACAACGATTCCGCCGCCACCAGAGATAACAAAACCATCTCGGTCAGCATCATAAGTACGCGATGCTTTTTCTGGGGTTTCGTTATATTTAGTTGATAATGCACCCATTGCATCGAAGCCCATTGTTAGGGTCCAATCCAATTCTTCTGCACCACCAGCAAACACCATATCTTGCTTACCCATTTGGATAAGCTCAGCTGCATGACCAATACAATGCGCAGAAGTTGCACAAGCAGAACTGATTGAATAGTTCATGCCTTTAATTTTAAATGGTGTGGCTAAACATGCACTTGCCGTACTCGCCATAATACGAGGAACAATGTAAGGACCAACACGTTTTACGCTTTTTTCACGTAACGTATCTGCCGCTTGAACTTGGTTTTTGGACGAAGCACCACCTGTACCAACAACTAAGCCAACACGATGATGAGAATATTGTTCTTCTGTTAAGTTGGCATCACTGATCGCTTCTTGCATTGCAATGTATGCATATGCGGCAGCATCACCCATAAAGCGTAACGCTTTACGATCAATGTGGTCCGCTGGGTTTAATTTAATATCACCCCACACATGACTGCGTAATTTCATTTCTTCGAATTGGTCAGAATGGGTAATACCACTGCGTCCAGCTTTTAGTGAATCTGTCACTTCTTGCTTGTTATTACCGATGCTAGAAACAACACCTAAACCTGTTATTACGACTCTTTTCATTATTTGCTATCCATTTTGTACATGTCAGTACCTAATTTTGCTGCCGCAATGATATCCGCTTTAGACGAATAAAGTGGTCAGCTTTCAATAAACATAGGTAAAATAATCTCAATTGAACCACATTGAGTAATGAGCTTTGACCCAAATAACCACTGACTTCCCTATAGTTACCCGAGATTGTGCAACAATATCGACTAATTTTCCAAGTAGTTACTGTCAAAACCCTAATTATGCAGCAAGCATAAGGCATTATTATGAAACTGTCTTGTCCAACAAGGCAAACTCAACTAAAAGCTGCTCGATTGGGCAAATTGGCTTCGGTAACGCCATGGAAATCATGTTGTTGTGGCAATTATCTCAACAATTAAAACGTCCTGTAAGGCTGAGTGTTTTTGACCCCTATTCAATTAACAGCATTGAGTTGGGTCAATTTTTAGCAATGCCGCAAAATCAAGCAACGATTAATTCACAGCACTTAGCGGAGTTTTCACAGCAGTTACAAACTGCTTGCATTGCCAATATTCAAGGTTGTCAGCGGCTCATATTTGATCATGGTCAATTCATTGTTGATATTTATTTTGGTGATATTGAGCATAACCTTAAAGGTATTCAAAGTGTCGAAGCTGATGCCGTTGAGTATTGGCATTGCCTTCCTCATACGACCTCAACTGAGTATATAGATCACCATATTTCAGAAAAATTGTTTTGGCAGATGGGAAGGTTAAGTAAAGATAATGCATGCTTTTATGCTTATCCGCAGGAAATTGACCGTGTTGAATGTTCAGCGATAACAGTATTAGCGAGTCAATCAGGCTTTATCATCAATGCGCAAAGTGGCAATAGAGATGACATTAGCAATACCAGTGAACGCTCAAGTACGCCAGATTGCGACATTCCTGCAGCTGAAAGAAAAGCATTAAGGTATTCCCATCAGCGCCAGTACGCTTATTGCTTACCCAGTGCAAGCGCTCAACCTACGAATACATCGACTTCAAAAGAGAGTGTGGCCATTATCGGCGGTGGTATTGCAGCGGCTCACCTTGCACTATCGCTCGTCGAAAAAGGCAAAAGCGTCACGATTTATTGCAAAGACAGTATGCTTGCTGATGGAGCTTCAGGTAATAAACAAGGCGCTATTTATCCGCTTTTAACGCCTGATAACAACTTAATGAGCCAATACTTTCAGCAGGCTTTTTTATTCAGTCGACGTAGGCTTAAGCAACTTGAAAATGCAGGTTACGCTGTTGAGCACCAGTTTTGTGGCGTGTTACAAACGGGGTTTGATGAGCGTAGCGATGCAAGATTAACTAAAATCATCCAAGGACAAGCTTGGCCAAGTGAAGTTGCAACCCAAGTGTCACCAGGTGAAGCTAATATGCTCGCTGGTATCACCATAGATAAGCCTGCCTTTTACTACCCTTGGGCTGGTTGGATTTGTCCGCATCAATTCGCTCAATCGGCCGTAGACTATGCGCAAGCTATTGCGAAAAACAGAGGGCTTACAGTCGAGATCAGACTTAATACCCCAATTAGTGAACTAACTCGTCAAGGAACCCTTTGGCAGTTAAACACGACTGAGCAAACCTCAGACTTACACCCTAAATCCCCCCCTAACTCGAACAAAAACTCTGCGGTACAATCATTTCTTCATTCTGAGGTCGTTGTTGCATCAGGGGCGCAACTCACTGAGTATCAACAAACAAAACAACTACAAGTCACAGGCTTTAGAGGGCAAGTAAGCCATATTCCGTCAAAAGGACAATTAACTAAACTTAATAGCGTTATTTGTGCTCATGGTTATTTAACCCCTGAAAATAATCAGCACCATTGTGTTGGCGCTAGTTATGTAAAATCGCCTGATGACTTACGTTTTTGCCCTACCGAGCAACAAGAAAATGCGCAAAAAATGCATCATAGTTTTCCACAAAGAGACTGGGTGAGTGATATTGATATATCTGACAACAACGCCAGAGTGGGTGTCAGAATGGTCACAAGAGACCACTGTCCTATGATGGGGCTTGCACCAGATATTGACGCCATATTAAATCAATATAATACCGAGCCTTTGGATCAACATCAGCTCACTGTAGCCAGTCGTGACTTTTGGCGTTATCACTCCGCACCAGTATATAGCGGACTTTATGTTTTAGGTGGGCTCGGCTCAAGAGGACTAAGTTCAGGACCTTTGGCAGCAGAAGCTTTAGCTGCAATGATTTGTCATCAAACCCCACCGATCAGCTATGACATGTTTGCAATGCTAAACCCAAATAGAATGTGGTTAAGAAAACTATTGAAAGGTAAATCTTTGCTTAGCTAAAACCCCGATAAAGGAATAACAATGAATCAGCAAATACATCAAGCGTATCTAGGCGAACTGTATGGCATTGCCTTTTTTACGTTATTTAAAAATATTGAAGAAGACGCCACGCGTATTGCGTTGTGGGATAAATTAATTGAAGTTGAAAGCATCACTGCGGAGATACTGTTGTCTCACTTATTAAAACAACCTGAGACATATCCCTTTGACGTGGTAACCATGACAGAAAAAGGTCAGCAAGATGCACGCAAGTGGCTACACCTTCCCTGGGAAGAGTTATTAAAAACACTTTATGATTGGGCTAAACCCTACGAGCAAGAATACCGTGACTGGCAAGCCTCTGCGACTGAGCATCAATCAATCATGACTATCATCGCACAACATGAAACAGCCATTTTGAACTGTTTTTCTGCTGAATTACAACAAAAAAATGGCCAAGCATATCTTGACCATTATTTAGAAAACACCCAATTATTATCTAGCATCAAAAGAGGCTGAAGTTACTTCAACCATTTTTTGACTTTAGTTCGATTATTGTTATCTCGGCTTTCTTTGATCAGTTCATCATCTGCTGTCACTTGAGCACTTTTCGATAAACGATCATAAAGCAACACATTGACTGAGGCCGCAAGGTTCATACAACCAACAGTTGGCACATAAACCACCTCATCCGCAGCATCAATAATTTGCTGCGGTATGGTGCCATCCTCAGGACCAAAAATATAAAAGGCATTTTGAGGATGTTCAAATAAAGGTAATGGCGTTGCGCCAACAACAAGATCAACACATACCAACTTACTGTCTTCAGGTACTTGTTCCAGCAATGATTCAACGCGAGTTAATGGAATGGTTTTAGCTGCATTTTTAGTATCAACGTCATACTGAGCCTCACCTGAACGGGCCGCTAATTCATATCTATTTCCGGTATAGAAAACTGAATTAGCTTGATAACAACCAGCCGCGCGCATGATGCCACCTACATTTACTGGCGTTTTAGGGTTAACAAGGCCAATCATGGCACTGTGCTTTTGAATAGATTCAGTCATGCCTTTTACTTATTTAATTTCATGCTTATTTAATTTCACTGATAATTTGACGCAATTGTTGCCAAGCCGATTTTACAAGTTCAAAGTCAGCCGTTTCTAATTCATCATCAGCCAATCCCAAGCAATCTACCATTTTTTCGTCAAGCGCCTCTAAACTTGTAGATTGTTCCTGTTCCAGTTGAGACAAGACGACAGCGATGTGACCTTGTAGGTATCCACAGGCAAATAAGGCATCATCATCGCCATTAGCAACCGTATTTTCAATCCACCCTTCTAATGCTGCATCATACTTCTCTAACATGGTCTAACTCTCCAATAAATCTGGGTTGGCAACTTGGTACATCACGTAATCATGATATCCAGTGGTAATTTTATAATAACCACTTAATGCACTATCTAATTCTGGGTCGCCACTATCCACAATTAATGGCCTTCCTTCAAGTGCTTTTAACTTAGTTTTTGTCGCAAGAATAATTATATTGTCTTTTCCTATCCGTTTTATCAGTTCAGGAGACAATTGCTGATTACCCCGTCCTAGAATATGTCCTTGCCCACCAATCAAGGTGATCACTAATTTCGTCGGCTTATTTTGGGTCAGTTCGAGTAATTGGTTTGCAGTAACATCACTGGCAACGATCTGCTGCTCATGAATAACATCAACACCCAATAAGGTGTTATCTAAATTAAGCTCTTCCATAACTGCTGCCACAGTGGAGCCACTGCCGATGATATATAACTCATCTTCCATTTGGTTTATAACATCTGCTGCGATATCAGCTAATACAAGCTCATCGACTTCTTTGCCGCCCATTTTTACCGCTTGGATATATCGTGGCTCTGCAGGAACAAGCATTTCACCAAATCGTTTGGCTTTTACCGTTCCTTTTCTGAATGCTTCTTCGTCAATATCCATCACATCAGCGGTCATCAAACTCACTAACTCACCTTGAAGTAGCATGCTCACGACAACCCCTGCAGCGTTAGGGGTAATTGCGTACACACCGGAATGGATTTTTACTCCAGCAGGCACGCCTAAAACAGGTAATGAATCATCAACGACTGAATAGATATCCCTAGCAGTGCCATCGCCACCAGCAAACAGTAACAAGTCGAGAGATTCATCTTGCAACGCTTTTACAGTTTGCTTGGTATCCGCTGCAGAGGTGTTGTTATTACTACTCCCTGGTGATATCTGATGAACACAGTTGACCGAAAAGCCTAATTCAAGCGCTAAAGTTTCGCCCATATCACCACTGGCGGTCACAATATCAATTTGTTCGCTAAAGGGCTTTATGACAGTTAATGCTTGCTTCATTCTCAATCCGGCTTTAGCTTCAGCCCCTCTTGAGATCGCCAGCTCTGCCACATCATCAGACCCCTTTAACCCAACACTGCCGCCTAAACCTGCTAATGGGTTAATAATTAAACCTAACCGAAAACGCTTCACTGCATACAATCCTTTCATTTATATCTAAGCTGGGCGATAAAGCCATTTATTTGTCACCCTTTGCCCATCACTTTCTATGGGTTAATACTGTCACTTTTTATAATGGGTTTTGGCTCAGTAATCGCTAACGCAGCAATGAGTGATAATCCTGCACACGCTGCGGCAAAAAACCAAGTATGGGTTGAGCCTGAGCCATCCCCCCAAATAACGCCACTTATCCAAGTGCCAATTGCGCCACCTAAACCAAAACTCAAACTGGCATATAGCGCTTGGCCTTTACTGCGGTGGGCAATGTCAAAATTGCGATGAATAAACTGGATTGAGGCCGCATGGGTTAACCCAAATGTAAAGGCATGCAACGCCTGACTCAATGAGAGTAAAGCAATATTATCCACACCATATGCTAACAAAACCCATCTTAATACCGTTAACAAAATACTGACTAGTAGAAGTAATTTAACCCCAAATCGACCTAATAACCTCGGCGCCAATATGAACATTAAAATTTCAACGACAACACCTAAAGCAACAAATAAACCGGCAACGCCCTCTGAATAACCAGCCTGTTTTAAATACAATACAAAAAAGCCATAAAATGGCCCGACACTCATTTGAAGTAAAATGGCTGAAATAAGAAACCAAACAACTGCAGAAGATAATTTAAGTGGTGGTCTTGGTGCTGAACTTGACAGTTTGACGCGATTACTCGGCAGAGCCATGGCACAAATAAACATGCCGATAAATAATACCATTCCAAGCGCTGGCACAATCTCAGCGCCAAATTCACCAATAGCAAATCCCGCGGCAATCACCAAGCATATATAACCGACACTTCCCCAACTTCTAATTGCACCGTAACGATGGGATTCATCGCCTAACGACTCTAATGTAATCACCTCTAGCTGAGCTAAAATTGCATTCCAAAAAAAAGTATAAATCATCAAACTGATGGCAAGGTAAGTCAAACTGCCATCAAAGAAAAAACTGACATAAGTGATAGCAGCTGCCGCTGAACCGAACTTGACTAGCTCTGAACGCATTCCAGTTCGGTCAGCAACCATTGCCCAAACATTAGGTGCAACAATCCGAGTTCCCATCAATATCGCCATAAGAAAGCCGATTTCTTGCGCGTTAAAGCCACGGTTATCAAAAAAGACACCGAGATATGGAACCATTAAACCGAGAATTGAAAAAAAGAAAAAGTAACAAGCGCTGAGCCAACGGGCGTTGGGCTCAGCAGATACAGCGTTGGGCATTTATTTCATACCAATAACAGGAGTTTGTGAAACAACATCTTGGTTTTGAGCGCGATGACGAAGTAAATGATCCATTAACACAATTGCTAACATGGCTTCAGCAATAGGCACAGCGCGAATACCGACGCATGGGTCATGACGACCTTTGGTAACAACATCAGCAGTTGTGCCTTGTGCAGTCATGCTTTGTCCCGGCACTGAAATACTTGAAGTCGGTTTAAGAGCAATGTGCGCAACTATCGGCTGACCTGAAGAAATACCGCCTAATACTCCACCAGCATGATTTGATTCAAACCCTGCAGGTGACATTAAATCACGTCCTTCAGACCCTTTTTGGGTTACCACACCAAAACCATCACCAATCTCAACGCCTTTAACTGCATTAATCCCCATTAGAGCATGAGCTATATCGGCATCCAGTCTATCGAATACTGGCTCACCTAAACCTACTGGTACACCTGTCGCTGCAACAGTGATTTTAGCGCCAACAGAGTCACCTGACTTTTTCAAATCACGCATGTACTCATCAAGTTGCTCTAATTTTGATGCATCAGGGAAAAAGAATGCGTTTTGTTCTACTTCGTTAAGATCAACCGATTCTGCACTGATTGGGCCCAGTTGCGACATGTAACCGTTAATCTCAATGCCATGAACCTGCTTAAGGTATTTTTTCGCAACCGCACCAGCAGCAACCCGCATGGCTGTTTCACGGGCTGAAGAGCGCCCACCACCACGGTAATCACGTAAACCATACTTTTGTTGGTAGGTATAATCTGCGTGACCTGGGCGGAACAGATCTTTAATGTTTGAATAATCTTGACTACGTTGATCGGTATTTTCAATCAATAAACCAATGGATGTCCCCGTGGTTTTGTCTTCAAATACCCCAGACAAAATACGCACCTCATCAGGTTCACGTCTTGCGGTTGTATAACGAGAGGTACCAGGGCGACGACGGTCTAGATCGCGTTGCATGTCTTCAACAGTTAATTCAAGACCTGGTGGGCAACCATCAATAATACAACCTAATGCAACACCATGACTTTCACCGAAAGTCGTTACGACAAAATTCTGACCTATGCTATTTCCTGACATGCTATCTGCTTACCTCAACGTAATTCATTTAATCGTTATTATTCACTATCTTTATAGATGGCGAAAAGTGATTCATTTTCAACTAGCTGGTCGTAGGTGAGAACAAATACGCCATCGCCGCCAAATTCAAATTCAACCCAAGTGAAAGGAACATCAGGGAATTGCTCAATTAAATGGACCATTGAGTTACCCACTTCGACCACTAATAACCCATCTGGAGTCAAATAGTCAGCCGCGTTCGCTAAAATACGCTTAGTTAAATCTAAACCATCACGTCCAGATGCTAAACCAATAGCAGGCTCATGATGGTACTCATCAGGCATATCACCAATGTCTTGTTCATCTACGTATGGTGGATTAGATACGATCAAATCGTATTGTGGCCCTTTAGGAATTGCTGAGAAAATATCTGATTGAATCGGGAATACGCGGTCAAGTACATTTAACGATTCAATATTAATTTGCGCAACTTCTAAGGCATCTTCACTAATATCAAGTGCATCTACCTCAGCATCTTCAAATGCATAAGCACAAGCTATCGCAATACAGCCGCTTCCGGTACATAAATCCATCACACGATTAACAGGTTTATTGTATAACCAAGGACTAAAGCCATTGTTGATCATTTCAGCAATGGGTGAACGAGGCACTAATACTCGTTCATCGACATAGAACTCTAAATCAGCAAAACGCGCTTTATTCGTCAGGTATGGCACAGGTAAGCGCTCACGAACACGACGAATAATTAATTCAACGATTTTGTGTTTTTCGCTACTGGTTAAATTTGAATTTACCACCTGTTGGCCAATCTCTTCAGGAAGGTGTAATGCATGAAAAACCAAAGAAATCGCTTCATCCCACGCGTTATCAGTTCCGTGCCCATAATAAATGTTCGCATCATTAAAACGGCTAACAGCCCAACGCAACATATCGCCAACGGTTCTTAATTCGGTGACAGCTTCATCTACAAAGATTTTATCCAAAACATAACTCCTGAAAAATTGTTCCTGACCATTGTAACTGAAGTCTATTAAGATGACCTAGAATTCAATACAATAGCGCCATGAATAAAGAAAATAATCCCGACTTTGCACTGTTTTCAGAGCAATTTGGCGGTATTAAGCCGTTAAATCAAGACAAACATCATTTTAAACAGTCGGTCAAATCTAAACAACAAGTCGAAGTAAAAGAACAGCAGGTTTATGCTGACAGTTACTTTTCGGATAATTATCAACCTATTTTGCCTGTTGAAGGTCCAATGCGTTGGCTAAACGACAACGTGGATAAAATTGAGCTCAAGCGTTTAAGACGTGGAGATTATCAACCGGACCTGCTACTAGACTTACATGGTATGCGCCAAGCAGAAGCCAAACTTGAACTAGCTGCATTATTGCAAGCTTGTGTCAAACAGCGCGTACTTTGCTGTTGTGTTATGCATGGTTATGGCTCGGGTATTTTAAAACAACAACTACCGATGTGGTTGGCTCAACATCCTAAAGTCAGCGCCTTTCATCAAGCACCTAAAGAATGGGGAGCAGACGCAGCATTATTGGTCTTAGTGGATATTGATGACAATACCAAAGGGTAATCAAACGAATCTGAAAGATTGGCTGTGCAAAAATTAGTGACAGCATGTAACAAAAATGGCAGCGGTCGCTGCCATTTTTAATGATAACTCAGTTTAAGCACTCATTTGCGCAGGTGTTTGCATTAAATCAAAGTGACCACCATGCTCATTACGCTCAATAGATGCTATCGCTGAAGTGGCAAAAATGGGCGGTTCCATACCAGCAACTAGCTCGCTAACCATATAACCTAAAATAGGCATGTGAGCGATAACTAACACTTTTTTTGCTTGGTAATGTTCGGCATAAGCCAAAATCGCATCAACGGCAATTTGCGGGCTACCCGAAGGGGTAATGTCGTCCAGTACTAACCATTTGTTTGGCTCAGGTAAATGTTTTGCCACCTCTTGCCACGTTTGTTGTGCTCGTAGATAAGGGCTAACAATAACTAAGTCCACACTGCTGACTTTTTCCGTTAACCAATTCGCCATTGCGTTAGATTGAGTTCGACCAAGTTGTGATAGCATTCTTTCTCTATCGGACGGTGCATCGAAACCCGCTTCACCATGTCGCATTAAAAATAGCTGCATACTTCTCTCGCTACTCATTATTATTGTGTTTATAGGTTAATTGTAGCCTTAAATAACTCATCCACAAAGAAACAATGAAGGATATTTAATTAGTCTTTAGTCGATATTTTCATTAGTTATTTGCTAAAAAGCCGCAACGAGATCAATATATAGCTAGCCTTCTTATCTGGAGCATCATCTTGACCATAAAACCAGACATCGAATTAAAAACTGTAGACAACATAATAACAAGTCCAAATGACCACCGACATTATCGTCATGTCGTGTTATCGAATGGATTAAAAGTCTTACTTGTAGAAGATAAAACAGCAACCCAAGCTGCTGCTTCGATGACTGTGTCTGTCGGCCACTTTGACGATCCTGTTTCACGCCCTGGTATGGCACATTTTCTTGAGCACATGTTATTTTTAGGCACTGAAAAGTTTCCTGATTCAGGTGAATACCATCAATTCATCAATCAGCATGGTGGTTCAAACAACGCATGGACTGGCACAGAACAAACAAACTTTTTTTACAGTATCGACGCAGAGCATTTCGAAGAATCTCTTGATAGATTCAGCCAGTTTTTTATCGCACCCAAGTTTGATTTAGAACTAGTCGACAGAGAAAGGCATGCCATAGATTCAGAATACAGTCTTAAATTAAAAGATGACATTAGACGGGTTTATCAAGTTCAAAAAGAGTCTATTAATCCTCAGCATCCATTCAGTAAATTCTCCGTGGGGAATTTACAAACCTTAGCAGGCGATGAAGCAGAAGTGCGTCAAGAGTTACTCGACTTTTACCGTTCTAAATACAGCGCCAACATCATGACCTTATGCTTGGTATCTCCACACTCTCTTGATCAACAAGCACAATATGCGCAACATTTTTTTGCCAGCATTGTAAACCGTAACCTTACATCCAGTTATCCAGATACCGCATATTTAACTGATAATCAGCGACTTACCCATATCAACATTTCACCAGTAAAAGACCAGAAAAGGCTGAACATCAGTTTTGCGCTACCCTCAATTGAGCAATTTTATAAGCGTAAACCACTCACTTTTATAAGTCATTTACTGGGTAATGAAAGCCCTGGAAGTTTGTTGTCATATTTAAAAGAGCAAGGTTTTGCTAATAACTTGTCTGCTGGAGGTGGCGTCAATGGCTATAACTTCAAAGATTACAGCATTAGTATCCAACTCACTGATAAAGGTTTAGAACAACTCGATACCATCATCGAGTGCACGTTTGAATATATAAAACTAATCACTACTGATGGAATTGAATCATGGCGTTATCAAGAGCGAGCCAGCTTGTTAGCCACAGCATTTAAATATCAAGAACAAATCAAGGCGCTCGATCTGGCCAGTCATTTAAGCATCAATATGCAGCACTATGACATCGAAGACGTCGTCTACGGCGATTATCGTATGGATGCAATGCATGCAGACGAGACTCTCGCGCTATTGGCATTGTTATCTCCTGACAACATGAGAACACAATTAGTTTCCAAAGAAGTGAGCACTAACCAGCAAGCAAAATGGTACTTTACCCCCTACTCTGTTGAAAAAATTCCAGCAGAAAAAATTGCACAATGGGGAAAAGTAACCCCAAGGAAAGCGCTAACGCTTCCCACTAAAAATCCATTCATAGTCGATAACCCAACATCAAGAGTAGAGCACAGTGAAAGTGATGTACCACTAGTGGTTGCAGAAGATGCAGGATACCGAATTTGGCACCGAAAGGACGATGAATTTAATGTCCCCAAAGGCCATATCTTTTTGTCATTAGATTCTGAAAATGCAAGCCCAACACCTAAACACGCAGCATTAACCAGACTTTATGTTGAAATGGTATTGGACTACATGACTGAGGCCACTTATCAAGCTGAGGTCGCAGGACTAAATTACAATATTTATCCTCACCAAGGAGGGATCACTCTACACTTAACAGGTTTCACCGGTAACCAAGAAACACTACTAGCATTAGTTATTGAAAAGGCTAGAGAAAGAAACTTCACACAAGATCGATTTAAGCTAATTAAAAAACAACTACTCAGAAGCTGGACTAACGCCTCACAAGCTAAGCCGATAGCGCAATTATTTACCAGCTTAACGGTCACCTTACAAAAACGTTCCTATGAGCCTGCTCGCATGGCAGAGATGCTTGAGGACGTCACTCTCGATGAGCTTCACAACCACGTCAGCGCGTTTTACGAGAAAATATACGTAGAAGGTCTTGTTTACGGTGACTGGTTAGTTAACGAAGCCCAACAACTCGCTAAACGGTTAAAACAAGTATTGTCACTTGTCACTAAACCCAGTTCAGAATCGAGTAGAGAACTAATAAATATTGCAGGGCAAGGGACGTTATTACGTGAACTATCGGTTGAACATCAAGACAGTGCCATTATTGTTTATTACCAATCTAGTGACACTTCTGCTCATAAAGTAGGCTTATTTAGTTTGCTTAACCACACAATGTCGTCTACTTTTTTCCATGAGCTTCGTACAGAAAAGCAACTCGGTTATATGGTCGGAACGGGATATCTGCCACTCAATCGCCATCCAGGGATGATATTCTACATACAATCACCAACCACAGGTCCAAGAAACCTGCTTGAAGCCATTGATGAGTTTATTGCAGACTTTAACTATGCAGTGATGCAGATAACGAAAGAACAATGGGAAGCGACAAAGCTTGGCTTAATCAATCAAATACTTGAAAAAGATGCCAACTTAAAAAGCCGCAGCCAACGTTATTGGGTCTGTTTGGGCAATCGAGATTACGACTTTAAGCAAAGGGAAAGAGTCGTTGAAGAGATTAAAAAGTTCACCCGAGCAGATCTCATCAAGTTTATTGTTACCAATATGCGCAGCAAGCATAGCGATAGATTAGTGATGTTCAATGCTGGAGAACAACATGATCATCTTGACCCCTTGCCTACAGCGACGAAAATTACTGACTTAAAAGGTTTTAAAGCGCAAGCAAATAAATTTGAGTTTTAGAGGGGCGACTGTCGAGCTTAAATTTTATTACAACTTTTACAAAGTATTTAAATTGACAGATAAAACAGCGAAAAAAACCGATTTTTAGCAGTAAAACAGTGATAATTGCGTAAAAGTTAAACGAGCAAGCACTTGCGTAGTATAAAAAAAGTACAACCGTAAAAAATATTTATTTTATTTACACTTACGATTTTTTGACAAAGTATTAACTTTCTGAAAAAGTGGAGTATTACCTTGAATAATTCTCGAATACAAAAGACAAAAGTATACTTTATATGCAATTACTAAGACGGTTGTTAATTTGTACAACTCTTTTAATCCAAAGCTTTTTGGGTTTAGCTTTGGCTGATTCAGGGACAAATTATGACCTTACACTCAGTACAGAAGTATACAATACTGAGGATGGCCTCTCTCAAGTAACAGTTACAAGTATTGCAGAAGATGCAGAAGGCTTTGTCTGGCTAGGGACTGTTAATGGTTTAAACAGGTTTGACGGCACAAATTTCAAACACTTTTTCGCTGAAGATTTGAATTCCAAATTGCCTAGCTCATTCATAAAAAGTCTCTTTATTGATAAGAATAACCGCCTAATAGTAGGTACTGATTCAGGCTTAGCATTGTACCGTGGAGATAAAGAAACATTCGAACCTGTTATTATTGATAACCAACCCATTACCCAATCAATATGGTCAATATCAGCCTTATCAAAAGGATTAGTCGTTGGTCTCGATAATAAGATAATTATACTTAATGAAGATTTAACTCGAGCCATGTGGGACTTCCAAAGTGAAGTTTTACAAGAAGTCAAAAAAGTAATAGAAGTTAATGGATCACTATATATTAGAAACTACAATGGTATCGTTTTTAAACTTGAAGAAGACCAACTTACAACAGTTGCCTTCGAATCTAATGATATTGGTATAATTTCTGATAAATTAATTATTTCCACTCAGGAAGGCCTGTTTAGTATCATTAATAACAAGAAGGAAAAAATTTCTGATGAAATTATGACCTACCTTGAGCCTTCAATATCAGGAAATGAACTAACATCAATTATTGACTCGGATATTGTTAGAATAAACTCTGAAAACGTGATCAAAAAAATTGGATTTATAGAGCAAGATGCAGCTAGAAAACGTCCATATATTAAAGAGACTAAATCTTCAATTTTCATTACTGATGTGAATTTAGGTGTTATTAAAATTGATCGTAATAGAAACTTAATTAAAAGCTCTAAATTCATAACAGACAATATTTGGGCAATAACACAAACTGAAGAAAATATATATTTAGCAACTGATTCTTTTGAAATCAGAGTTTTGGATAAATCACTTCAATATTCCCACTCTATTTCAATTAAAAATGCTTCAGGCCCAAAATCAATCAAGGTTCTCAACAAACATTTATATACTGGTAATATAACTGGTTTAACAATTACTGACCTCGAAACCTTAGAAACTAGCAAGATACTTGAGCGTCATATAAGTAATGTACAACTAAGTGAAGATAAAACTAAACTCTATGCCTCTACAATCAATGGGAAAATATTCGTCATTGAAGGTGATGAGGTTATTGAAACACTTACTACGGGTGAACGTTATCCAATTTTTGATCTCGTTGAGAGAGATAGTGCCCTATGGGTCGCAACTCAAGGTGGCCTATTTAAAATAACTAATGGGAATTCTGAAAAAATTTACTCAGAAAGCATGGTGACAACATTAAAATTTGACGAGAATTACCTTTATTTTGGTACAAGAAATTCATTATTACAGTTAGAAATAATATCAAACCAACTCAAAGAAATTTTCAAACATAATAAATTAGTTTACTCAATAGAGTTATTTAATAACTTTTTAGTTTCATCATCAGCAATGGAACTCAACATTACAAATAAAACAAACTTTAAAAATTTGAAATTGTCATCTAGAAATGGAGCTCAAGGTGACTACAACTCCCTAGCTTCAATTCGTTTGGATGATTACTCTTTATTTGGTGGTGCTAAGGGACTAAGTATTGTTAACCCCAATGAAATCTATAATGAAATACTTATTTCTGGAAGTACAGATGTTGCTTTAATAGATTTTTCATTATTTAACGTTTCTGAAAAAGTTGGCGGGGACATCCTGCAGCAACCGATTAATAAACAAGAAAATATTACTTTAAAATATTCTGACTACCCTTTCACATTTACTTTTGTAACTCCTGGTCAAGACTTAGATGAATTTGAGTTTTTCTATCAAATGCAAGGCCTAAACGATAGCTGGCTTCCATCTCAATATATTAACTCAGCAACATATACCAACTTATCAGCTGGTGTTTATCAATTTAATGTTTATGCAATTAATAAACTTTCAGGTAAGCAAGGTAAAACGAAGTCTATAACAGTGACTGTTACACCACCGTGGTATTACTCTTTTGAAGCTAAACTAACCTATACACTTCTGTTTTTACTATTTTTATTAGTCGTATCTAAAATTCTTTTACGTCGTCGAGAAATTCAAAAGCAGATAGCTCTCAGTGAAGAACGCCTAAAACTGTCTCTGTGGGGAAGCGGCGATGAAATGTGGGATTGGGATATTGAAACGGGCGAAATCTACCGCTCTAACATTTGGGGAACCCTTGAGTTTCCGCAAGATGGTCGACGCTCAGGCAAACCCGGTGAAGAAAGTAATATCCACCCTCTTGATCAACATCGCGTCAAAACTGCGTTAAATGATCACTTCAAAGGGCTTACAGATCACTTCGAAGTCACTTACCGAGTTAAAAGTCGCGAAGATTTATGGATGTGGATCCTTGATAGAGCCAAGATTGTTGAAAGAGACCACAAAGAAAACCCTGTTCGAATGACAGGTACGATTAAAAACATCAATAATTTAAAACAAACCGAAGAACAATTACGTTTATTTGAGCGAGCCATTGAAAACATCTCCGAAGGCATGTTTATTCTTGATGAAAAGTACCGTTTTGTCGAAGTTAACGATGCCTGTTGTGTATTAACAGCACAGCCTCGAGAAGAGTTTATAGGCCAGCTATTTACCTTCGGTCGTTACCCAGAATCATACTCTAATCAAGTGCACGCCTCATTGTCCCAGCAAGGTTGCTGGAGTAATGAATTAGAAGCTGATAGAGGAGACGGTAGTCACTTCTTAATGGAGCTTACCGTTGATGCGATTTATAACGAGCAAGGTGAAACAACTCATTATGTTGGAGTGTTCTCTGATATTACTCGTCGTAAACAACAGGAAGAAGAGCTACGTAAATTAACCAATAGTGACTTACTAACTGGGTTGCCAAATCGTTCAAGCCTGCAAGTTACACTGAATAATTTGGTTAAGAAAGATATCCATCACACGTTAATGGTTTTAGATTTGGATAACTTTAAGCGAATAAACGACTCGTTAGGGCATCAGATCGGTGATGAGTTGTTAGTTGATGTCGCCAAGCGTATTCAAAACAATGTTCCTAAGCACGTTAGTCTTTATCGACTTGGTGGTGATGAATTTGCAATATTAGTTGATCAAAACCCTGATATCGGCTCTTGTGCTGCTATAGCATCAAGAATAATAGATTCATTAAAAGAAGAATTTAAAATTGATAGAGAGTCCTTAGTTGTTGGCCTCAGTATTGGTATTGTGCTGTATCCAGAAGATGAGCAAAATGAGCAAGCGCTATTAAGAAAAGCCGATATTGCGATGTACCACGCGAAATCTGGCGGCGGCAATCGTTATCAGTTTTACTCAGAGTCTTTAAACCAAAATGCACTTCGTCAGTTAGAAGTTGAAAATCTCATTCGCGAAGGCTTAAAAGAAGACCTATTTGAGGTTTACTATCAACCCAAGGTCGATTTGAAAAATGATAACCTTGTTGGAATGGAAGCACTGGTTCGCTTAGTTCACCCAGACTTTGGCGTTATCTCTCCCAACGAATTTATTCCATTAGCAGAAGAAAATGGGTTGATTGTTGAGATTGGTGACTTAGTGCTCAGAAAAGCCTGCTTTGCAGCTCAAAAATGGCGTGAACAAGGCATCTTCACAGGCCGTGTCGCAATTAATCTATCTTCTAGGCAGTTTGCCCTACCAGATCTGCAACAACGCATTTCAACAGTATTACAGCTAACTAAATTACCCGCTTGTCATTTAGAGCTAGAGATCACTGAAAGCACCATTATCAAAAACCCTGAAAATGCTATCAAAGTCATGAATCAACTTTCTAAAATGGGCGTGACCTTGGCACTTGATGATTTTGGTACTGGTTATTCCTCTTTGTCTTATTTAAAACGATTCCCGATCCACTGTCTAAAAATTGACAAGTCATTTGTCGATGATATTAGTAAATCAGATCGCGATCTTAAAATGGTCGACAGTATTATTACCATTGCTCATAACATGGGGCTATCAGTCGTTGGTGAAGGTGTCGAGGACGATGCCCAACTCAATATACTCAAAGCACTCAAGTGTGAAGAGATACAAGGCTACATATTCAGTAAACCTGTTCCAGAAAAAGATTTTACTGAATTACTCAATATCAATTTCGATAAACAGGAATTAAAAACACTACAAAGTTAACATTGGCACAACAAGTGCAAATAGCAGTTCAGACGTCAAATAAAAAACTTTTTTATTAACCCTGAACTGAGAGATTAATACAATGATTAACGGAATTATCATAGCTGCACTTTTAACTTCTACTTCTACTGCCGCTAATATGACAATGGAAGTTTCACAGTCAATTGAGTCAAATAACAATTACATTGTTGGTCTACCTAATATCAAGTTTATTGACTCGCAAGTCGCTGGCCTACCGAATATTAAGTTTGTAGACACACAAGTTGCTGGTTTACC
>NZ_JBFRJQ010000031.1:0-142185 GCF_041468985.1 Shewanella sp. 10N.286.52.A9
TAGAGGCTTTTTTCGTTTTGAGTCGAAATTTACGTGCTGCGTTAAACTTAAATTCTATTACGCTTTAATTGAATGCTGTCATCGTTTGTTCTTGTTAGCTTAATAACGGGCTATTGTGTCGTGTCACTTTTTTCGCATATAGCTTAACTAACAGAAACATCATTGATAGTTAACGCCATATAGCGCCATCACAATGCATTGAATATCAGGTTATAATTTCTACGTAACTCTCATTTTTTACTTAAAGATGTATTTTGAGTGCGTTTTATAGAAAAGATGATTCTATATTAGCCATTAGTAAGATATATTGCTGCTTTAACACTTAGGTACTTTTATGGACTGCCGTCTTGGTTGTGGTGCTTGCTGCATCGCACCTTCTATTACAAGCCCAATTCCAGGAATGCCAGATGGTAAACCTGCTGGAGAACGTTGTATTCAGTTAAATGATGACAACCTTTGTAAACTGTTCGGCGACCCCTCTAGACCTAAAGTATGCTCGGATTTTACTGCCACAATCGATGTGTGTAGTACGTCAAATGAACAAGCGCTTTGGTTGATTACTGATCTTGAATCATCCACTTGTTGATTATGTATTTAAATGTTGGAACTAACTCATGCAACTAACTCGCTATACTGATTATGGCATTCGTATTCTAATGTACCTTGCTGCACAGCCAAAAAGAGAGACATTATTTCGTATTGCGGAAGTGACTACGGTGTTTGAGTTATCTTCAAACCATGTTGCGAAGATTATTCATCATTTAGGTAAGCTTGGCTACATCCAAACCATACGTGGTAAGAGTGGCGGATTTAAATTGGCAGTGGCGCCAGCTGACATTAATTTAGCTAAATTGGTCGGTGAATTAGAGCCGTCATTAGCGCCAGTTAATTGCACTGAGCCTTATTGCCGATTCACGCCGGCATGTAGCTTAAAAGGTATATTGGCTAAAGCGGTAGCGGCTTATATGGCGGTGCTTGCTGAATCAACGTTGGCTGACATTGTCGCAAATGCAGATGAATTACTTGAGACGTTACCTGATCTCTCTATCTCAGTACTTGAGTTGAGCTAGCCCCCTCGCTTTTTGCCATTGTGACAGGCAGTAATGTCGATGTATGAACTAGGTTAATGCCTTTTGCTTCTAATCGATGTAAGTTTTGATTTAAAAAGCGTACTGTTTCAGGATAAGGGTGCGCTATAACAACTAGACTTCCTTGCTGTTTTGCTTTCTCAATGATTTGTGAAAATTGCTCTTCAAGTGCAACTTCACTGACATCGTTATCTAAGAATATCTCTCTACGTAGCAGTGGAACACCGTGTTTCTCAGCCTTACTACTGGCTTTGCTGTAACGTGTAGTCACACTATCGACAAAATAAAGCTGTTTCTGTTTTAGGCTTTCCATTAACCAGTTCATCGGGTTGTCTAACTGAGTTAGCAAGCTGCCCATATGGTTATTTGCACCTTTGGCATATGGGATATTGGCAAGCGATGCCGTTAACTCTTGTTTGAGTTGTTGTTCGCTCATTTGATTAGTAAGTCCACCATTACCCAGTTTTTTACCGTTCAAGGCCTGCATAGGAATATGCAGCATGATTTCATTTCCTTGATGATGTCCTTGCTCGGCAAGTTTTTGACCTAATGGTGTATGAGGTAATACTGACAGTGTCACGCTATTTGGTAGTGACAACACGGCCTCATCTGATTGACGATAACCGATATCGTCAATGATGATTGCTATGTTGACTGCTTGAACTGGACCAATAAAAAGTAACGTTAATACAAAAAATAAGTAGCGCACTGAGTCTGCTTTTTAGTTATGTGTTGTTATCCATGCAATAGCTGAAGAAATCTGGCCATCCTGTGGCTCATCATATTGCGCAGTTGATTGCTCAATTATATCCAGATATTCAGAATTTAGAATAGCTTCGTTAGAAATTTTGATGTCAGGTTCAATTCCTTTGCTGTGGATATCATTACCATCTGGCGTACTATATTTGGCGATGGTGAGTTTAATGGCATTCCCCATTTCTAACATAGGGATCAGGCTTTGTACTGTGCCTTTACCAAAACTTGTTTCACCGACTAAAGTTGCGCGGTTATTTTCTTGTAGTGCCGCTGCAAGCACTTCTGATGCAGATGCTGAACCCTTATTAATTAATACCACCATAGGAACGTGCTTAAAAATGGCTGGCTGGGATGCGTAATACACTTCGTTGGCATCAAAAAATCTTCCTTCGGTAGAAACAATGAGTCCATTTTGTAAAAACAAGTCAGCGATACTGATGGCCTGTCCTAATAACCCACCAGGATTATTACGCACATCCAGAATAAGCCCTGTTAACTCAATGTCCTTCCAAAGTTTAGATTGTCTTATGATGGCGCTTGTTGCATCTTCTTGAAATGAGTTCAATTGGATATAACCAATATTACCTTTGAGTATTTTGGCATTGATAGATTCTATATGAATAAGTTCAGGGTTAAGTGACAACTCGAACGGCGCATTTTCTTCACGCTCGATGGTTAAATTAATGGTCTGTTTGGCGTTGCTGTTTTGTTTAATATCCATTAGCACATCAGTTAAATTTGCACTGTCAATGACAGTATCGTTTAGCTGAAGTACTTTATCACCAGGCTGCAAGTTGGCTCTAGCTGCAGGAGAGTTAGGATAAGGAGTAATAATCGTGATCTGGTCATCATCGGTGGCCACTTCGAAACCGTATCCAAAGTATTGACCACTATTATTGTCATTGATGCTTTGGTAATCGTTAGCGTCTAAAAAGCCTGAATATGGGTCGAGATTTGTAAAAATGCCATCAATGGCAAACTCGATCAGTTGTTCGCGATTGACGTCATTAAAGTAATAAGTGTGGATGGTATCTATCACATCAAGTAGCAGGCTGTAGCTGTACTCAGAATCTGATTTATAATGTTGCTCAGAGCTAGACAAGCTCATCGAAAGCGCAACCGAAATACCCAAGAAAAAACATAATAAATAGCGTGCAAATTGCATCATAACAGCCCCTTAATACCGTCAAGGTACATACAGGGCGTCGGTTAGTTCAGCGAGTTAGGCTTCCTAGCCAGTTGTTTATCGACAATATTTCGCTGGGTTAACGGCTTGCCCTTTGTGTCGTATTTCAAAGTATAGGCCAGATTCTGTCTGTCCGCCTGAACTCCCGACAAGAGCAATAGATTCTCCTTTCTGTACAGTTTCTCCAGGCTGAATTAACAGTGCTTGAGCGTGACCGTACAGGCTCATGTAGCCTTCACCATGATCGACAACCATGACCATGCCAAAACCACGTAGCCAATCAGCATAAATGACGGTACCTGGCGCAACAGCGGTAATACTCCGCCCTTCTGGTGCAGCGATAACGACGCCTTTCCAGCGTATTTGTCCTGAGCGGCGACTGCCAAATTTAGATGCTAAATGCCCTTTTGTAGGCCAGTTTAATTTGCCTCGTCGTTTAGCAAGGCCGTCCATTTCAGGATTGTCTTTAGCTGCAAGTAACGCTTGCTCGATAAGCCGCTTTAAGCTGGCTTCTTCGATTTGCATTTGCTCAAGTTCAGCCCCTTTACTCGTTAAGGTTCGCTGAATTTGTGCCAACGTTTGTTTACGTTGGCTTTGCTCTTTACTCAGTTGTTCAGCTTGTTGCTTTTGCTCAATAATAAGTGCATTAAGCTTTTGTTGTTCTGTGACTTGCTGCTGCTTGACTGTGTCTAATTGCTCTATGGTCGCCTTTAAATCTGTAATGGCTTTAATTCGAGCATTATTAAGGTACTGATAGTAAGCCAGCATACGTTCAACAGTCGCTGGATTCTGCTGGTTTAACATCATTTTTGAGTAGTCATGATTACCAGCTAAATAGGCACTAGATAATTGCTTTGATAAGGTTTTTTGTTGCGTAGTTCGTCGCTTGTCTAATTGAATCGTTTCAGTCTCTAACTCACTAAGTTTACTGTTAACTTGAGTTAGTGAAGATTGGGTTTGATTGACTTTTTGAGCTGCATTTGAAATAGCTTGCTCATCACGCTTAAGCAGCGAGATGAGCTTTTCTCGTTGACGACTGGTGTCTTTCAAAGAGTTTTGTTGTTGATTGATCTGCGCTTGAATGGCTTTAAGCTCTGACTGACGCTTATTCAGATCGGCACTTTGAACTGATGATGAAATTATCAGAAAGCCAGCAAATATGCTGGCTTTGAACTGTTGTCGTCTATTCACGAGTGGCTATTTACTCTTTGAGATTAATAATTGAGCGGCCTGTCATTTCTGATGGCACGTCTTGTTCCATCAAGGTTAACATAGTTGGCGCGATATCGCTCAATCGGCCACCATCTTCAATTGTCGCGTCACGACCGACGTAGATAAATGGCACTAACTCACTTGTGTGAGCAGTATGTGCTTGGCCTGTGGTTTCATCAGTCATTTGCTCAGCATTACCATGATCGGCTGTAATTAAGCATTCGCCGCCAACTTTTTGTAATGCATCAACAACTCGGCCAATACAAGCATCAACCGCTTCACATGCTTTTACTGCAGCATTGAAGTTGCCAGTATGACCAACCATATCGCCATTAGGGTAGTTACATATGATGACATCAAACTCGTTAGACTCAATTGCAGCAACCAATTTATCGGTTAGTTCAGTTGAGTTCATCTCTGGTTGAAGATCGTAAGTTGCTACGTCAGGAGACTTAATTAACTCGCGGCTTTCACCTTCAAATGGCTGCTCTTTGCCGCCATTAAAGAAAAATGTTACGTGAGCATATTTTTCGGTTTCAGATATACGTAACTGAGTCTTGCCTAGGTTTTGTAATGTTTCACCTAAGGTATTTACTAAGTCAGTAGATGGGAAAGCGACGGGAGCTTTAATGTCGTTGGCATAGTTCGTCAACATGACAAAGTTCACACTAGGCGTGACCTGGCGCTTAAAACCGTCAAAATCGGCATTAACAAAACTGCGAGTGATTTGGCGAGCTCGGTCAGCACGGAAATTCATAAATATCAGTGCGTCATTGTCTTCTAATGACACAGTATCACCGATGGTCGTAGCAGCTACAAACTCATCGTTTTCATCACGCGCATATGCCGCCTCTAATGCATCGACAGCACTTGAGAAGTTAAATTCAGCTTGGCCTTGGGTGATAAGGTTATAAGCCTTCTCAACACGATCCCAGCGGTTATCACGGTCCATTGCATAATAGCGACCAAGTAGTGAGGCTATTTTACCGTGACCTAGTGATTTAAACAGTTCGTCAAAGTGCTCTAGTGAGCCTTTAGCGCTGCGTGGAGGCGTATCACGGCCATCTAAAAATGCATGCAAGTACACTTTTGTGGCACCACGCTCTACAGCCATACGACACATAGCTTCAATATGCTCTTCATGGCTATGTACACCACCTGGCGACATTAACCCCATGATATGCACAGCGCCATCTTTACTGATGGCTTTATCAATGGATTCGCACAGTGCAGTGTTTTGTGCAAACTCATTGTCAGCAATAGACTTACTGATACGAGTCAGCTCTTGATAGACAATGCGGCCAGAACCAATATTGATATGGCCGACTTCTGAATTACCCATTTGACCGTCAGGTAGGCCAACATCCATACCTGAACCAGAAATCAGGCTATGGGGGTAAGTAGCATTAAGTTTATCTAGAACAGGGGTGTTGGCATGATAAATCGCATTATTATGCGTATTTTCACGGTAGCCCCAGCCATCTAAGATAAGTAATGCCAGTGGACGCTTTTGAGTCGCCATGGAAGTACCTCTATTTTTAAAGTTAAAGTGTAAAGTTTATGAGAAAGTAAAATTTAATTGATATGGATATTACTACTTATGCTGGCGCTGAAAAAGATATTTACCTTATATAGCCTGTTCTTCATGCCGATTTATATAGCAATATCGGAGCTGGTATACCGGTTAGCCAAGATGAATTTTTTGCAATGAAAGCGAAATCATCATGATTTTGGCGCTGGCTTGTTAATTTTATGCAACCTTTAATGTGTAAAGTGTCACTAATAAGCCCCCATCGGTGATGATTAAGCGTGAACTTGCTGCATTATAAAGACGCAGTCGGTATACTCTGTGGCTTATTAATTTTAGCCAATCTAAAAGTAGGCAGAGAAGATGCAAGAATATATTGAATTTTTTCAGGCGAACCCAGTTTTAAGTATCGCTTGGGTTGGTTTGTTCATCGCTGTAGTTGTGACGACAATTAAGACAGCAACATCTAAAGTTATCAACGTCAACACACAAGAATTGACCATGCTGATGAACAAGCAAGGCGGTAAAGTAATTGATGTTCGTTCGCAAGAAGAGTTCCGTAAAGGGCATATCGTAGATGCGTTAAACGTGCCTTTGTCTGAAATTAAAAATAATAAAGCCACAGCCCTTGAAAAGTATAAAAGCAGTCCCATTATTACTGTATGTAATGCTGGAATGACATCTGCGCAAGCAGCTCAACTTCTTGTTACACAAGGCTTTGAAAATGTCAGCAACTTAAAAGGCGGTATGGGCGACTGGACTGCTGCAAACTTACCAACAGTAAAAGGTAAGAAGTAAATATATCCAGCGACTTGCTAATGAATGTTAGCGGGTCCAACAAGATCCTACTTGTATAAAGGGCTTTAAGGCGTTTTGTTAACTAGTTAGATCAACTTTAATCGGGATGGACTAATATCTAGGCTTTGGCTAGGTTTTAGGAATAAAAGCCCAAATTTAAAATTAGCCTCACAGAAGAGCTAAAACACATTTGAAGGTAGGAAATCATGGCTGAAGTAGCAAACAACGAAGAACAAGCACCACAATTCAACATTCAACGCGTATTCACTAAAGATGTTTCATTTGAAACGCCAAACAGCCCAGCTGTTTTCCAAAAAGAATGGAACCCAGAAGTTAAGCTAGATCTTGATACTCGTAGCAACAAACTTTCTGACGACGTGTATGAAGTTGTTCTTTCGTTAACCGTCACTGCACAAAATGGCGACGAAACCGCTTTCTTATGTGAAGTACAACAAGCTGGTATTTTCTCTATCACAGGTTTAACTGAGCAGCAATTGGCTCACTCTTTAGGTGCATACTGCCCTAACGTTTTATTCCCATACGCACGTGAAACAGTAGGTAACTTAGTTTCTCGTGGTACGTTCCCACAGCTTAACCTTGCTCCAGTGAACTTTGACGCGTTATTCGCTCAATACGTTCAACAGCGCCAGCAAGAAGCTGCTGCAGCACCAGCTGCTGAAGAAAACGCTTAATATTTATGAGTAACGCTACCGAAATTACGGTATTAGGGGCGGGGTCTTATGGCACCGCCCTTGCCATTTCTCTCGCCAGCAGTGGTCATAAGACCTTGCTATGGGGTCATGAGCCTGAGCACATGGAAGCCCTTGCTAAAGACAGAGCCAACAGCGCATTTTTACCAGGGATCGCTTTCCCTGATACGCTTGAGCTAGAGTCTGACTTAAGTAAAGCATTAGCAGCGAGTAAAAATGTGTTGGTTGTAGTACCAAGCCATGTATTTGGTTTAGTTCTCAGTCAAGCTAAACCATTGCTTCGAGATGATGCTCGCATTGTCTGGGCAACTAAAGGTTTAGAGCCAGAAACAGGTCGATTATTGCAAGATGTTGCTCGAGAACAATTAGGGGATGATATTCCTCTCGCTGTGTTATCTGGGCCAACATTCGCTAAAGAGCTTGCTGCAGGAATGCCAACAGCAATCTCAGTTGCAGGTACCTGTGCCGACTTTACCAGTGATTTAGTAGAGTTATTGCATAGTCCTAAACGCTTACGTGTTTATGCAAATGATGACTTTACCGGTTTACAATTAGGTGGCGCGGTAAAAAACGTTATCGCAATTGGTGCTGGCATGTCTGATGGTATTGGCTTTGGTGCCAATGCGCGTACAGCATTAATCACTCGTGGTTTGGTTGAATTGACTCGTCTTGGTGTGGCACTGGGTGCCGACAGTAACACCTTTATGGGAATGGCAGGTTTAGGTGACCTAGTGTTGACCTGTACCGATAACCAATCACGTAACCGCCGTTTTGGTTTAGCATTAGGTAAAGGCAGTGATGTCGATACTGCGCAAACAGAAATTGGCCAAGTGGTTGAAGGTTATCGTAATACCAAAGAAGTTTACACATTAGCGAAACGACTTGGTGTTGAAATGCCGATAACTGAGCAAATTTACCAAGTGCTTTATCAAGGTAAAACGCCAGTTGAAGCGGCTAAAGAGCTACTAGGGCGAGACCAAAAGTCTGAGACCATCTCTGAGTAGCGTGAGTGTGAATACGACTGAAAGGGTGCTAATATAGCGCCCTTTTTTGTGTCTGATGATAAAGTAGTCTGTTATGAATAGCGCTTTATTTTCGGCAGATAGTTAACCCGGCTTGTTGGCCAATGCCTTATTAGCAACACCCAAAGTGAGAGAGTAAACAAGTGATACATCATGACGTAATTATTATTGGTGCAGGAGCTGCGGGCTTAATGTGTGCGGCAACTGCAGGCTATCGAGGTCGTGACGTACTGGTATTGGATAATGCTAAACAAGCGGGTAAAAAAATTCTGATTAGTGGTGGTGGGCGTTGTAACTTTACCAACCAAAAAGTTGAACCGCACAATTTTATCTGTGGTAACAGCCACTTTGTAAAGTCTGCACTGGCAAGGTATCGTTCTTCAGATTTTATCGAACTTGTGGAACGTCATGGTATTGATTATCACGAGCGAGATCATGGTCAACTGTTTTGTAATGACTCAGCGAAAGACATCGTCAATATGCTCATGACGGAATGTGAATGGGCTGGCGCCAAAGTGCAATTACGTACAGAAATGACCAAAGTGAGCAAGAATGCTCAAGGCCAATTTGAAGTGCTGACGTCAAATGGTGACTTTAGCTGTGACTCACTGGTTATCGCAACGGGTGGGTTATCTATGCCGAAACTTGGTGCGTCGCCATATGGCTATAAGCTTGCTGAACAATTTGGATTATCGGTGCTGCCAACCCAAGCGGGTTTAGTACCTTTTACATGGCATAGTGATCAAAAGGCACGTTTTGAGCCGCTATCAGGTATTGCAGTACCGTCAACGATTACAGCAGAAGACGGCACGCAGTTTAGTGAAGCGTTGTTGTTTACCCACCGTGGTTTATCAGGGCCAGCTATTTTACAAATTTCAAATTATTGGCAAGCGGGTCAAGCTATTAGTATTGATTTATTGCCTAATGAAAGCGCGGCTGAAAAGCTTGAAATTGCTTTAGCTAATAGCCCTAAACAAAGCTTACGCAATACCATTAGCCAATGGTTACCAAAGCGTTTGGTTGAGGCGTTATTTGATGCCGCACAACTTGATAAAGCCCTAAATCAATTAGGCCATGGCGAACGAGAGCAAATAGCTAAAGACTTAAATGAGTGGTCAATTGTGATGAATGGCACAGAAGGTTATCGCACTGCAGAAGTGACGTTAGGTGGCGTTGATACGAATGAATTGTCATCGAAAACCATGGAAGCGAAATCGGTTGCTGGTTTGTATTTTATCGGTGAAGTCATGGATGTCAGTGGCTGGCTCGGAGGGTTCAACTTTCAATGGGCTTGGTCATCTGGTGTTGCAGCAGGAATGGCTGTTTAGTTATTTCAATCGAAAAATCACCATTATTTCAATGAGTAATGACTAAACAGCTATTGATTTTATGATGCTGGTTTTAAGATTATGGGTATTTATTTCCATAACATTAACGTTTGATTCATCGTTATTTCCTTGGTTTTTAATATCGACATTTGATGGACTCAAGTGCGTTAATACAGCTAAGTGTCATGAATAAAATTGAATCGTTAAGTGATTAGTCAAGCTTTGCTAATCGCTCAATATGGATTGGTTTTAATATTAATGATTAAAAAATAACATGGGGGATGTGGAAGAAAAGTGATTGAAATTGATCGTGATTACTTAATCGAACCTGTGTCAATGACTGGTATGAAGAGTGTTTAGTCGTAGCTATCATCTCGAAAATTGGTTTTAATGAATAGTCGGTTAACTCGCTATTAATCTTTATGGTCTATGAGCTGGTTAGCTGATATGTACGCTTTATGCATTGAAATTGACAAAGATACTGGCTGTAGTCTGAATTAAGTTACTGCTGCCACAAAAGGATTTGGAGCGTGGTCATGGAATTAGAAATATATGTCGTAGATGCTTTCACTGACAAACAATTTAAAGGTAATTCAGCCGCGGTCGTCCCTTTAACCGATTGGCTTGATGATGAGTTAATGCAACATATTGCAGCAGAAAATAACTTATCAGAAACGGCTTTTATTAAATTCTTTTCTCACAATCGCTATGAGATCCGCTGGTTTTCTCCATTAACAGAAATAGACTTCTGCGGTCATGCTACTTTGGCTGCCTCCTTTGTTTTATTTGACCATTTAGGTTGTGAAGGCGAGCTGCAGTTTATGACGACCCATGCTGGCAGTTTATCCGTGACGCAATTGGCTGATGGTCGAATTCAAATGAGCTTTCCTAACAGGGCGCCCGCACCGCTTAATAAAGTCCCTGAAGCATTAATTGCTGGTTTGTCTATTACGCCGCGAGCTGTGTTAAAAAGCGGACAGGCTTATTTTGCGATCATGTCATCAGTTGATGAGGTAGAGCGGCTGCAATATCAATCTGACATTCTAAAAACGCTTGCGCCCTTAGATGTTGTGGTAACAGCACAAGTCGATGTTGCTGAGTCCGAGTATGACTTTGTTTCTCGTTACTTTTGGCCTGCAAACGGCGGTGATGAAGATCCTGTCACAGGGTCTATTCACGCTGGTTTAGTTCCATATTGGGGCGCTATTTTAGAGAAGCAAACCTTAGTCGCAAGACAAGCCTCTGCACGAGGAGGAGTGCTTTATTGTCAGCTTGAAGGTCAGCGAGTATTGGTATCAGGTTACGGGGTGTTATACCTGTTAGGTACCATTTATGTTTAGTATGAGCTTGTCGATGAATTGATATTGAGTGTCGCCGTAGTTATATGAGGCCAATGCTGGTGGTAGTAAGGTGTGGGCTCTACAACAGTTGATTGAATTGATATTAAAAAGGCCATCACAAGATGGCCTTTTTTGATTGTATAGCGTTATTGCATCAAGCCGATAAAATAAGGAATGATTAACGCATTAGCGAGATCGATAAAGAATGCACAAACCAGTGGCACAATAATAAAGGCTTGAGCTGAATAGCCGTAACGCATAGATACGGCTGACATGTTTGCCATTGCGGTAGGAGTAGAACCTAATGAAATACCGCCAAAGCCAGAACAAATAACGGCAGCGTCGTAGTTTTTACCCATTGCAGGAAATACGACAAATAGATTCACTAAAATAGCGACAATAAACTGCATACCTAGAATGGCGAAGATAGGGCCTGCTAAATCAACAAGCGTCCACAATTGCATACTCATTAATGACATAGCTAAGAAAGTACCTAATGCCATATCTGCGATTAAATCGACAGCCGCAGTACGTGTAGGCCAAGCTGTACCTGTCAGTCTTGGGTAACTTTTTGGGGTTAAGTTGGTGACCACAATACCTGCAAATAAGCAGGTAACAAATAAAGGTAAATCTAGACCAAAATTACTGACGACTTCATTAAGGATAAAGCCGAGGATGACACAAATATGAATAGCAAGCAGGGCGTCTAAAAAATCAAAAGATGTCATTTTGACAGGTGTTTCGGTTTCTTTACCTTGCGTGTTTGATGCATCTAAATCAACCGAAGGTTTTAATTGGTGCTTATTAATTAGGTATTTAGCAATTGGACCACCCATTAAACTGGCTAATATCAGGCCGAATGTTGCACTAGCGATACCGATTTCCATTGCGCTGGTTAGGCCGAACTGTTCTTGAATTTTGGGCGCCCAGGCGATAGCCGTGCCGTGACCACCAATTAACGAGACACTGCCTCCTAATAAGCCAACAACTGGTTCTTGGTTAAACAATGTGGCAACGCCAATACCTGTTAAGTTTTGCAAAATCATGTAGCCAATGGTCACTACCAGTAAAATGGCTAAGGGTTTTCCACCTTTCTTTAAATCCCCTAAGCTTGCATTAATCCCAATCGTGGTAAAAAAGTACACCAAGAGAATATCTCGAGCCATTAAATCAAAAGTCACCTCAACACTGGCGATGGCGTAAATGAGGGTAAACATTATCGAGAAAACAATACCGCCAGAAACAGGCTCCGGAATACTGAACTCTTTTAAAAAACCTACGACCTGATTTAAGCGTCTGCCAACAAACAGCACGATAATACCGATAGTGACGGTAAAAAATGAATTCAGCTGTAAAATGCCGTCAGAAAAGTCCATATAACTTCCTTGTGATTTATGTGTGGTGTGTCAGTGACTAACGTATAACAGCACCAATACTCAATGTAATTCTGGCTCAGTTGCTCAATCCTGAATTACAGCCAGTAAGGTGAAACAATATTTTTACATACCTTGGTAATCAATTGATACCACGATTGATTATTAATCAATAAAAAAGCTTCACCCTTACAAGGTTTCATTAAAATGAAGCTTTGTAAGGGTGAAGCTCAAAAGGGTGACTCCTCAAAGGTTTGTATATCAATGACAACCAATGAGGCTGTTGTTTACGTTAGCAAATGCTTACTGAGAGCTAAGACTTCAACAGCTGTTTTACCTAAGGTATAACGACCAGCAATCGCATATTGATGGTTATAGCGGTTGAGCCATTTTTGCAGTTGGGTATTGAGCTCTTCGATATCGGTAATGCGATGATTTTTTAAAAAAGGCGCATAAAATTCATCGTAAGCGAGCTGTTGAAAACGTGCCGCTAAACCATTAACTACAGGTCCGTTGTATGCACGCATTTGAATATGGTTTATCTCGGTTTGTTCAAGCAGCTGCTTAAACGGCGCCGCCGACTGTTTGCCTGAAAACTCCGCCCCTCTATCGGTCAGTAGACTATTGATGGGGATCTTGTGTTCTTGATACCAAGGCATAACCGTGGTTGATAAAAATTCAGCCGCAGTCGCAGACTCTTTATTATCAGTCACAATTGCAATGGCATATTGGCTGTAGGCATCGATAAAGGTGTGCTGAAATAGCTGACCGATAGGCTCAACAACTCCGATACTAAACGTATCTTGTACACAGACATCGCCAGGATATTTACAGTCTAAAGCCGTTTCATTTTGTTCAAGCTTGTAGAGCTGCTCCATATCATGCTGGCTTTTGAAGCTAAGCTGGTTTTGTTGTCGTAGGTGGCTGTTTAAAGCAACTAAGCGATTTTTTTTGGTTTCAAGATTATGCCTAACCCAAATAGTGCGAACGCCACTGGCTGAAATCGTACACCCTCGAGCAGTTAGCAGCTCAGCGGCTTTGGCTTGGCCGTAATTAGGATAATCGAGTGCAATCTCAATCACTTGATCTTCAACTTCTTGAGAGACTCGATTTTTAAGGGCTGGTTTTTTACGAGAGAGGTTTTTTAACCCTCGCTCACCAGCCTCTTCATATTGTTTTTTAAAGCGGTAATAGCTATCACGGCTATAACCCATAATATCGCAGGCTTTACTGATACTGCCAAGTTCAGTTGCTAGCTGAAGCAGAGCAAGTTTACTGCGAATTTCATTTTTATTTGAATTCATATCTGCTTATTATCATTAAGTATTTACCATCTAACAACATCTTACCAAAAAACGCCGTTAGGGGTATAACCTAACCACCTAAACCAGGTTTCACCCATTAGAATGCTGGTGGCCCAGCCTATCATTAACATCGTAAAGCCAAACTTAAAGCTATCGCTCAGACTGTACTGATCTGTTGAGTAAAGCAACAAGGCTGGTTTACTGTTAAAGGGAAGCACATATACATGCTCAATCAATAACGCGACAGGCAATGCCAAGCTCATGATTGGGAAATCAAATCGCTGTGCAATCCCAATTGCGATAGGCACAAACAACATGGTTCGCATCGTTTTAGACTGAAATACTAGCGAGCTCAGTAACATGGCGCCAGTGAGGGCAATGTAAAACACACTGAATGGGGTTGATTCATCCATGCCAAAATATTCTAGGCTAAAATTTACTGCCAGATTAGGTAAGTCAGTTTGTTTAAAACCTGCGCCTAAGGTGTAAGCACCTGCTGAGAATAGGAGTAAATGCCAAGGGACATCGACTTGGTTCCAGTTCACCACTCCAATACGTGGGCATAAGGCGACGATGGCACCAATAAATGCTATCGCTGTTGCGCTCACGCCATGATATTTATCCGTTGCCCAAAAAACCAAAATGGTGACGAAAATGACGATCGATTTTATCTCACGGAATGAGACTTTTCCCATTTTTTCTAGTTCTTCTTTTAAGCGCTCCATACCGCCTTCAATTTGCGGTAAGCGTTCTTCTGGTGCCAACGGAAAGAATATTTTAGTTGCTAGCAGCCAGCCAATAACAATCATACAAACCACAATGGGTAATGCGACAATCATCCAGTCAGCAAAGAAAAAACTTACCCCTATCGCGCCAGCAATTAAACTTGCTGCCAATAAGTTTGCTCCTGAGCCAGTAACAAATGCACCTGCACATAAGTTGATTTGTAGTAAGTTTTGTAGCACTAAGTTACGGCCAAAATTATTCTTATTGTCACCGCCTCTGGCACCATACACCGCAGCGATTACCATAAAAATGGGCATCAAGATGGCGGCTTTTGCTGTGGTGGCTGAAATGAATGCTGATAGCACTAGGTTGATCACCATAAAACTATAAAAAATGGGTGTAGCGCTTGTGCCAAAGCGGCATATAAACCATAAGGCGAAACGCTTGGCTGCGCCTGAGGAGACCAACATAGATGCCAAGATGAAAGAGAGAATGTTAAGCCACATAATAGGGTGGCCTAATTGAGCGTATGCTTGACGCTCGGGCAGAACGCCAGTTAACACTAAGGCGATAATGACCATTAGCGAAGTAAGGTAGTTAGGAATAGGCTCGGTAATCCATAGAATCACCGCCGCACAAAAGATAGCTAACATGGCTTGGCCGTGCCAACTAAACTCCGTTAAGCCCACTTCATGAAAGTGTTCTGCTGCCGAATGACTTAGCATAGCGGGATCAAATTGAGTTAAAAATGAGGCTGGAGCACCGGTTAATATCGCAACAAAAACCACCAAGGCAATCCATATACCGCTTCGTGCTAGCCACAACTCAAAGTTTGATTTTGATCTGACAGGCAACCTTTCCATTCGATATTGATTCATGTCTAGGGGGTCTATCCGTTCCGTAACTTCTTTGCTCATTTTCTTATGACCTTTAGCTGAAATCCTTATGGGCTAACCATACCCCTTAACGTGAGGATAAAACTGGATCAAGATCAATAAAATAACCAATTAGTTTTTAATTAATATTTTTTGATTTTGTTTGAGGTAACTCTAGTGTCATTCTAATACGTTGATTTTATTGAGTTATATTTGTTGGGTGTTATTTTGTTTTTGTTATCGTGTAAGATTAGGTTGAAACTAAAATTGATAAAAGTTGATCTAGATCTGTTTTTTTTGTCAATCACAGGAGTACTGTAAAAGGGTACTCAATAACAACGACTTGATATGAAAGGAAACAGTATGTCTGAATTAACAATTGGTGAAATTTCGAAACCACGCTTTGAGTTCCGTACGTTTGGGCAGGACTTTACTGAAGCAGCAGAACGTATGGCGCGTTTATCTGTACCGGTTCCAGAAAAGGTATGGCGTCGTGAAAGTGATGAGATTTACATTATGTCTCGCACCAATGATTTGAATAACACCAAAATTCGCGATGGCAAAATGGATGTTAAAAGTTATGTGCAAACGGTAGATGGTCTAGAACAGTGGGATCCTAAGTTAAAAGCAGAATTCCCGATTGCTAAATCTCAGCTTGTAGAAGAGATTTTCCCTGCATTTATGGTAGAACAACCTGCATTAGCGAAAGAAACCTATAGCTTTGAAGAGTTTATCGATATCATCGATGCCCACCCAGATCTTCAAGCAGTAAAAATTCACAAAGAACGTTTTGGTTACATGGTCAATAACACCATTTGTGAGGTCGCCAATGTATTAGTGAACGGTGCGCGCTTAGTCAGTGTAAACAGTGAATCTACGGAGCTTGATGATATCCAAACAACAGTAAAAGATTTGCGTTTAGAAGGGGTTGAAAACATTAACTACCTTCAAGCTATTAAGCGTGTTATCGGCATGAAAAACTTGCCATTAGCGAATTAATTCACTTGGGCAACTTAATAGGCAAAAGTGGTAACAGCGACAAATTCATTTTTAGGGAATAGCTATCATGGCACAAGAAATTGAACGTAAATATTTAGTCTCAAGTGACGAATTTAAAGCTCAAGCAGCTAAGTCTGTGCGCATTATTCAAGGTTATTTAAGTAGTGTGCCGCAACGTACTGTGCGAGTTCGGGTAAAAGGCGATAAAGGGTTTTTAACCATTAAGGGAATTGGTAATGAGTCAGGTGCGTCGCGTTATGAATGGGAAAAAGAAATCACTGTTGAAGAGGCGCAAGAACTACTGAAAATCTGTGAACCAGGCGTCATCGACAAAACTCGTTATCTTGTCGATTTCGAAGGACACATCTTCGAGGTTGATGAGTTCTACGGCAGCAACCAAGGGCTGACTGTCGCAGAGGTTGAATTGACAGATGAAGCGCAAACCGTTCATAAACCAAGTTGGTTAGCAGAAGAAGTCACTGGTGATGCGCGTTACTATAACTCAATGCTAATGAAGCAACCTTTCACTCAATGGTAGGGTGAATGTCATGTTGTCGCTATCGATAGCCGATGAGTACCACTTAACGATTCAGCTGGAAATTCCACCTGAGTTAAGTCGAGTGCAATTGCAGGTGTATTTCTTCTATCCTGCTAAATTGGCTGACAATAGCGACGTCATGAATAAAAGTAGTTTTTATCATAATCTCCTACAGCAACAGCAGCTTATTAAAGTTGACCCCATCAGCTGTAATACTATTGATCGTGATTTATTGATCATTAAGCAAACTGCTTATGCTACAGCTAAGGCCAACCAACGTCGTTATGTGTTGGCCTTATCTGAATTTGTTTGCGGGTTACTCGATTTACAACCTGAAGACTTTTTACCTACCCATCAAATGACAGAGCAAGATCTTACCATTGGCAGTGCTCGGCGATTACGGTTTATGGGGGACAGAATAGAGCAGTTCTCACAGGTTCATGACAATGAAGCGGGTGTTACCCAAAGTAAATTATTTAAATTGGCATTGCATGTCATTAGCTACCACTATCACCAGTGTTTACTAGAAGCGAAACATAAGGCATCTAAAGAAGAAAAAGCTTGGCTTAATACTCACATTCATCGGTTAACCGAAGAGACTGAACTGCGTAATCTGACGTTAATGCCTAAATCAGAAGCTGGCAGAGAAAAGTTACTTAACCGCTTACATATTGCAAAACGAGTCATTCATAGACCTTATCAATTATCTCGTAAGCGACTTAAAAACGGCGAAGTGGCAGAGCAACTTATTTTTGGTTTTGCTGCAGCATTAGCAATGGCGTTTGCCACGGGAGTGGCTTTTGCAACCCAAAGGGCTTTTGGCAATTTCTCGACTCCTTTTTTCTTTTCATTGGTGTTGTCATATATTTTTAAAGACCGCATCAAGGAATTGGGGCGTAACTATTTTATGGAGAAGTATTTTTCTAAATACTCTCAGCATCATTATCGTTTTCATCAAGCCGACTCTGGTCAACTTGTTTTTGATGCCAAAGAAACCTTGTATCGACAAAAGGCTGAGGCCTTACCTGCCAAAATTAATCAGCTTCGTAAACGTTTCTACCGTGCAGATAGCCATAGCTCCCAAGAAGCGTTGGTATATAAACGCTTATATCAATCACATTTAAAAAACGGTGAAGAACCTTTATTTAAGTTTAGAGACAAACTGACACTTAATTTAAGTAAGCGTTTACGTTTTTTACCAAGAACCATTCGTTGTCACTGGCAAGAAACAGATAACAACATAAAACAATACAATGTGCACAGTGTGTATCCCATAAACGTTATTGTAGAAATTAAAACCGATGCTGATAGCGTTTATCAACGCTATAAACTCACGACCAGCCGTAAAGGGATCCATAGATTAGAACAGGTTAAATAATTACTTTCTGATTTTATCGGCTGGTACGGCGCTCAAATCGCTTCTCATATAAAGCCTAAAACCATACAGGTAATTTAACCTAAAAGACCGGGAATCGTTGCGTTTGAATTGAGACAATTCTAATGCGGGATTCGGCTGCCTAATATAAAAAAACACCCGACAATGAACAAGTTGCACCCAGATCTCATTAGTTAATAATTGTCAGATTAAGTTGTAATTAGTTGATGTTGATCATGTTTTTTCTTCTACTGTAGATCTACTCTATGCCTAACAGGATAGAAACATTTTTGTTCCACATTAGTCTTAAAATAAATCTAAGGAAGAGAAAGATGAGCAAAGAAAATGTGTTTTCAGTTTCGGGCGTAGCTAAGGCTGTCGCGATATCGTTATTTTGTTTTTCAGGTGCTGCAATGGCAGCTGATAGCGACCGTGTGACAGAACTAGAAGAACGCTTAGATGCACTAGAAATGGAATTAATTGAAGCAAAAGATGCCGCTAATCAAACTGACCGATTAACGTTCTCAAGCAGCAGCCCGTCACCAGAGTTTATATCGAAAGACGGCAAGTCGACCATGGAGTTTTCTGGTCGTATTCAATTGGACTATGTGAACTCTGATGATTTCTACACTGGCAGTAAACGTGAATTTGAAGGCGGAGCAAACACGGTCGACTTCCGACGAGTCCGCTTTGGCGTAGAAGGCTACTTTTCAAATGTTTGGAAGTACTCGTTAGAGTTTGATTTTGATGGAGAATCAGAAGTAGAAGTCAAAGATGCCAACGTGAGTTACCGTGGCTGGGAGAACCAAGAGCTTGAAATTGGTTTTCAAAAATTTGGCTTCGGCTTAGAGGCGACAGGCAGTTCTGCTCACCTTGCTTTTTTAGAGCGTGCGAGCACGGATACCTTCTCACCAGATCGTAATGTGGGTGTGCAATGGTTGTATAAAGGTAATGATTACAACTTGATGCTGGGCTTAGGTACAACCGCTAACATCAATGATGATGATTTAAACTTCAAACAAGATGTCTACAACGGCCGCTTTACTATGGCGCCGATTAATACCAGTGATCATTTATTGCATATTGGTGTGAGTGGTATGTACACCAACAATAATAGTGAAGCTGAAGAAATGCGTTACCGTGCAAGACCTAGCAGCAAACCGGTTAGCCGCACTATTGATACTGGTAAGTTTGATGCTGAATCAGTGCAAAGTTATGGCTTAGAGCTGGCTTATCAGCACCGTAATTTACTGATCCAAGGTGAATATGTAACGTCAAAAGCGGATCAGGTTGACGATGAGTCGGTAAGCGTTGATGCCTATTACTTACAAGCTGTGTATACCTTAACGGGCGAGCAATGGAACTATGGTAGTAAGAAAGGCACCTTTAAATCAGTAAAACCTGAAAATGCGATTTCTGCTGGTGGCTATGGTGCTTGGGAAGTCGCCGCACGTGTGGATGTTGCTAACTTCGATGATACCGATGCCGATATCTATGGCGGAGAAAAAACCGATTACATCGTGGGGGTAAACTGGTACTTAGAAAATAACCTAAAAGCGCAGTTTAACTATGTTCGCAGTCAGTCGGATTATAAGCAGCCATATACCGACATTAACGGTGTCGAAATGTACGATCAAGATGGCAATATTTTCCAAGCCAGATTGCAATTTGCATTTTAATTTAAGGGGATATGTTGATGCGAAATAATCTATTTTTAATTGGCTTGGTGAATGTGTGTTTAAGCTCTAGTGCCTATGCATTATCGCCAGATGCGTTTACTTCACTTGAATATCACGTGAATACGGGTACAGCGAAAACGATGCCTTATGCAGCGACTAAGCAAACCGATGAATTTAAAGAGGCATTTAACTTTATCGATTTAGAAGAGCGCCTTAAAGTCAAATTGGTGACTTACTTAGATACGCCAAATCGCGCTTTCAAAGCCAAGGATATTAATATCCGTGTGCGTGAAGATGTGAGTAAGCCTCGCAAAAGTAAAATTACCGTGAAACTACGTGCAGCCGACCCAGAAAGTTTTGGTGAACTGTCTAATTACCGTAAAGCGGAAATTGACTATACCGATGGTAAAGCGGCATATAGTGTGAGTTATGACGTGCCATATTCTCCAGCAGATATTGATGTCAGAAACGTGGATATCGACTCGGTATTTAAGGTGTTAAAGCGCCATTCTGTGTTGTGGGACATCGTTGGCGACATCTATGAAGCTCATCAAGATGAGATTATTCAAACAATGGTCATGCGCACCCATGGCTGGGAAGGGGCGGTAAAAGATAAGCGTTTTGATAATGTAGAAGTGGACTTTCAAGTATGGACTCCATACTACCGTAAGCCACGTATCAGCTTTAATGAGTTCTCGTTTAAAGGGCATGTTAAAGACAAAGAGCAATTAGAAAAAATGTACCAATACTTATACCAACAAGTTGAATCTGTCGGTTATGAGCATGGTCATAGTGGTTCGAAAACAAGTTCCACTTTTAAAATGAGTAAAGGATTCAACTAGTTTCCCGCACTCACCCATGACTGGGTATTATCACCCTCACTCCCATTGGTAGTGCCCGGTCATGTTTTCGCTTTACCTTCCATTATCAATACTACAAGGAGATGCCAATGTTTGGCTTTTCTCGGATTTCTACGCTTCTTTCTCAGAGTCAGTCTACCGAAACCAATGTTTTTTTATTTCTAGATCAAGTGACCTTAGCGCAACATAAATTTGTTTATATGTGGCAAATGTATCTCACCCATGGCGCTAATAGTGATGAGTTTTCCAATGCGTTAGCTGAATTACAAGCTATTGAACATGAAGCCGATGTGCTCAAACGAGAAATTGAACAAACCTTATATCGAAAGACGCTTATTCCAGATTTACGGGGAGATGTAGCGTCACTTATCGATTTAACTGACCGCCTAATCAATCGCCAAGAGACTATAGGTTTGCACCTGCAAATTGAAAAGCCATTAATCCCTCAGGCGGTTGAGGCTGATTTGATGGTGTTACTTAAGGCTGTAGGCAATACCATTGACCACACTTTATTGTGCGCCAAAAGCTTTTTTACCGATTTACAGCGGGTGCAGGAATATCATCAAAAAGTGATCATGTTTGAGTCTGATGCAGATAAAGCCTGTACTCGAGCTAAAACGATTTTATTTGATACAGACTTGCCACTTATTAACAAAGTGCAGCTGCGTTATTTCTTTGACCGAATTGATCAAGTGGCTAATTTAGCCGAAGACATCAGTGACAGGGTAGCCATTTTCACGTTAAAACGCGTTCAATAAGGAGTGCAAATGGATATTGCGATTTGGGTGTTTCTATCAAGTGGCTTGTTTTTAGGTTGGTCACTGGGTGCAAACGATGCTGCGAATGTCTTTGGTACCGCTGTTGGCTCAAGGATGGTGAAGTTCTCCACTGCCGCGATGATTTGTTCGGTGATGGTCATTTTAGGCGCTGTGATAAGTGGTGCTGGTGCGTCACATACGTTAGGCGCGCTGGGTAAAGTGTCAGCTATTGGTGGTGCTTTTACTGTGGCATTATCTGCAGCGACAACCGTGTACTTAATGACAAAATCAGGTTTACCGGTATCCACAGGGCAAGCCATTGTGGGGGCGATTATTGGCTGGAACCTATTCAGTGGCATGGCGACTGATCCCGAAGTGCTCACTAAAATTTTAAGCACATGGGTGATGTGTCCAATCTTAGCGGCAATTACGGCAGTTTTGTTGTATAAGGCGGTGACCAAGGCAATTAACTGGTGGCGTCCTGGGTTATTCCAGCTTGACCAATGGACTCGAGTTGGTTTGATTCTAGCTGGCGCTTTTGGTGCCTACAGTTTAGGAGCGAATAACATTGCCAATGTGATGGGGGTGTTTGTATTAAGCGCGCCTATCGATACCATCGAGCTGGCTGGAATAGAGTTTACCGGGGCGATGCAGTTGTTTTTCTTAGGGGCTGTTGCTATCAGTATTGGGGTATTTACTTACTCTAAAAAAGTGATGATGACTGTGGGTGGTAACTTGATTTCAATGACACCTGTAACCGCATGGGTCGTAGTAATGGCGCATTCCATCGTGCTATTTATTTTCTCGTCGCAGTCATTGTCAAATGGCTTTGTAAATATGGGCTTACCAGCGATTCCATTGGTGCCGGTATCGAGCTCGCAAGCCGTGATTGGTGCCGTGATAGGCATTGCTTTTTTAAAGCGATTGCCAATTCAATGGCCTGTATTAGGTAAGATATTAGTGGGCTGGGTTATCACACCAATATTATCGGCCGTAGCGTGCTTTATTGGCTTGTTTATCGTGCAAAACTTGTTTAAGCAAGTGGTGGTTTAAGCCTAGTTACTCAAGGTTTCTGTATTGGTTTTGCATTTCAATTGGCGTCATCGAAAAGTACTTTTTGAATGCCGAAGAAAAGTTAGAAACATGGTTGTATCCTGAGTGATATGCCACTTCCCCCACTGATTGATTGTCAAAAATAAGGCGTCTTCTGGCATGCTCAAGGATCTGATTGCGGATGTACTCTTTGAGTGTCAGTTGATGATGTGACTTAAAATAACGTTGTAAGGTACTAACACTCGCGCCAAGTTTGTCAGCGATTTGTTTGAGAGATAATGATTCAAATAGTAAGGATTCAATTTTTGCCTCAAAATCAAACTGACTTACTGGTAAAGGGGAGTTGTTAATGTCAGGCTCTTTTGGGGGAGTCGCATCTCGATCGAGGTTGTCACTCAGTAGCGTAAAACTGTCACAAAAAAATTGTAATGCCAGTTGCTCTAATTCCCATTGAAAGTTAAGCGTTTCATCGAGGCTTTTTTGATACAGCTCAGCGGCTAATGTTAGTTGTTTTTCAGTGCATGGCCACTGAAAAACAGACTGAGCCGAGGCAAATATTTTCTCAATATGCAGCCTGTCAGCCACACTGCCACAGCGGGTTAATAACCATTGTTTGGTAATGCTTAAATTGACTTTTTTGACCTGCTGTTGCTGAGTAAAAAACCGAGTAAATATCTGCTGTGAATTGATAATGTTGATGAATAACACAGGCGAACTTTGCGCTTGAATATCATAGCGCTGATGTTCCAGTGCAAAGCTAACCTTACCGGCGAGTAATACATTAATGCTAATGCAGGCATCAATCTGCGAGTTGCTATAACCCTCAGTATGTTCAGTCATATTAACGCAATGAACATCAATACCACTGGGCAGTTTTTTAAAATACACCTTACCGGTAATCAGCTCCTTTGAAGCAATATCTTTTGCTTCAATAAAAGCATCTTCATAGCCTGCATCTTTGATTTTTCTTGATAACTCAACCTTTGATAAGCGTGTATTCATACCTAAGTTGCCTTTTCATAATAAATGGCGATTACGCATAACAGCTTGGCGATTTCGCATAACAATGAGTGAAACAAACACCATAACACAGTGGTAACATAATGATAATAATTCTCATTACAGTTGTTCGGAATAATTTTCATCCACAAGGAATCGTTATGTTACCCAAGCGCTTTAAAATAAGTTCGACAAGCTTAGCTGTTGTTACAGTGCTTACTTCTTCAGCGGTATTTTCGGCTGAGTCTGAAGACACTGAAATAGAACGTGTGACAGTATGGAGTACCACTGTAAATGCCTCTTCTATGTATTTAAAAGAAGAAGCCATTGCCAGTAAACAGGCTGATCATATCAGTGACTTATTACGCAGCATTCCTGGTGTGGATGTTGGCGGAGCACATTCATTAAATCAGCGTATTACGATTCGTAGCATGGATGATAAAGACTTAGACATATCGATTGATGGTGCTAAGCAAAATAACTACATGTATCACCACATGGGTAACCTGCAAATTCATGCTGATATTTTGAAGTCAGTTGATATTGATGTGGGTAACAACTCAGTCATTAACGGTGGCTTAGGTGGCTCGGTAAGATTTGAAACCAAACAAGCACGTGACTTATTGCAATCGGGTGAACGATTTGGTGGACGCGTGCAAGTGGGGGCTGGCGATAACTCTGGACAAACATACTCAGCCACAGCTTATGGTTTGATGACTGACAGTGTTGATTTTCTTGGCTATTACAATTTGGTCAATCGTGAAAATTACGAAGTGGGTGGCGGAGAAATTACCGATTCAAATGGCGATGTCATTGAAGGTACCGACGGCACGGTAAGAGGGCTTGAGGGCGAACTTGATGATGCACTGATTAAGTTCGGCTGGGAGCCGAGCGATAATCAGCGTATTCAACTTAGTTATGAAAAGTACACCGACGAAGGTGACTACAGCTACCGCCCTGATATGGGGCTTGCAACTGATATCGCTATTACCGAGTCATTAAATGTGCCACTGCTTTGGCCGACGAAATTTACACGTGACACCTTGGCGCTTAATTACGAGCTAAGTTTGGCGTCAAGCTTGATAAAAGCGGCAGCATACTCCAATACCAGCGAGCTGTGGCGTGATGAAACGGGCTATGCAGATAATCCTGATTACGCAGGGTGGGCTGCGATTGTCACCGGAGAGGCAAAGAATCAAGGCATAAACTTATTAGGTGAAACCACGCTGACAGCTCTGTGGGAGCATGACTTTACCTATGGTTTTGATTATGTGAAACATGATACAGATTACTCTGCTCGATACACTGCTAGCACGGATGAGTCTGCTGAAGAATCGTCAAACATTGCTATTTTTGTTCAAGATCGAATTGCCTTTAACGATTACATCAGTTTGATCCCAGGTTTACGTTATGACCAATATTCAGTGGATTCTAAGGTCGTTGATAACGACTTTGATAATACTGCATGGGCGTTAGCGTTAGCCATTCAGCCTACTGATGATTTAGTGTTTAATGTCAGTGCTACAGAGTTATTTAAGGGGCCTGAAATTGGTGAAGTGTTTGTCGGCGCAGGTTTATATGACACCACCAATCAAGAAATTGAAGCCGAAACTGGGGTTAACTATGAGCTAGCTTTTGCATATCAATTTGAAGCATTTGGTGATGATAATATTTCCCTAGGGGCGACCGTATTTAAAACCGAAATTAATGACTACATCTACGATTATGCTACAGCACCTGCTACTTCTGGAGGTCGTTATTGGAAAGACAATATCGGCGATATGGATATTGAAGGTTATGAGGCCTACATAAATTATCTCAATGGCGGTTTTTCAGGCTCGGTAACCTACTCAAGTGCTGAAAGTGAATTACAGGCGTTTGAACAATATAGTGAATTAGACGGTGCACGATTAGATAGACAACAAGGTGATACAGTCAGTGCAACCTTAGGTTATGCATTGGATGACATGGGATTGTCGTTTAATTGGGAACTGCTTTATGCCGATGACGTGCCTGCTGGACTTGATTTAGACGGTGCAAGTCTTGATAACAGTAAGCAAGGTTATACCGTGCATAACATCAATGCCAGATGGGATATTGCAGCGGTTGAAGGGTTAACCATTATTGCAGGTGTCGATAACTTATTTGATGAGTATTATGCTTCGCAATCTTCTCGTACTGGTGTGTCTTTCCATCCTCGATTTGGCGAGTTGTATCTGCAAGATTTTGAACCTGGCCGTAATATTAAGGCCACGGTGTCATATCAATTCTAATGGCAACTTCATGGCTACGCACGGCAAAAGCAAAACGCTTTTTTAGCTTTTGCCGTTGGTTACACATTTATGTGTCATGCACTTTATTTTCCCTGTTAGTCTTTTTTAGCCTTACGGGGATCACACTTAATCACCCCTCTTGGACTGCTCAGGCCACAAGCGAAATCCAAAGCTTACCTTTACCTGTGCAATTTGCTCAGTTTGAAGGAGAGTACCCGCTTAACGCGCTGCAAGCCTATATCGAACAAAAAACGGCACTGGCTTCTCCACGCAGTATTGATGTGCTGGTGGACATGGGCGAAATCACCTTTGACTACCCTTTGCCTGCAGGTTATGCCTTTGTCACCGTGTTACTTGATGACCAACTCATTGAAATTGAACGCAGTAGCCAAGGCTTACTGGGGTTAGTGAATGACCTGCATAAAGGCCGGCATAGCGGCAATGTGTGGTCTGTGGTGATTGATGTGTCCGCAGGGCTGATTTTACTGTTTTCGATTACAGGGTTGATTATTTTGCTTCAAAACGCCAAACACCGCCGTATGGGATTCATGGTGGTGGCATTGGGCAGCATTACACCTTTAGTGGTGTATTTGATAGCGGTACCAAGGTAATCGCAACAAGGAGAAATTCAATGAAAAATAATGCAACAAAACTCATGGTGCGGCTACAGATCGCGTTGTTGTTACTTATCGGCTTATTAATGACACCCACTTGGCTGCAAGCTCAGGAGTTTACGGTGTCGGTTGAGATTCCAGATATAAAAGCTGCGCCATACCATAAACCGTATGTGGCGATCTGGATTGAAACTCCGCAGCGTCAGGGAGTGCATACATTGGCTTTTTGGCGACAACAAGCTGACTGGTTTAAAGACTTACGCCAGTGGTGGCGAAAAATAGGTCGTAGTGGTTCACCTGATTATCAAGCCGTGAGTGGCGCTACGCGTAAGCCGGGAGTGTATAGCATTCATTGGGATGGTCGATTGGAAACTGGAGCAATGCTGCCAGCAGGCGATTATGTATTACACGTTGAGTCAGTCAGAGAGCAAGGGAGTCGCGAATATTTACGCCAAACGTTTTCATACCCCAGTAACAAACAAGAGCAGTTGGTTCTTGAAGGAAAACAAGAGCTAGGCACAGTTACATTACTTATCAAATAGGAAGATCAATATGTCAGTTAACGTTAAGCTTATTTCACGTGCAGTCGTGGTGATAGCAAGTGTATTTGCCGTATTTACTAGCACGGCACACGAACGGTTTATTCTGCCGTCTCATACCTTGTTATCAGGTGAAGCACCTCAATCAATTACCGTATTGGCGAGTATTTCTAATGATATTTTTCACCCTGATAGACCATTGGGCGACAGTGGTTCAGGACGAGATGTCGGTGAGCTAAAAGAATATTTTGCGAACCTTGAATACACGGTGATCGCGCCAGATGGCAAGGTGTCATTAGACACACAATGGGCGGCGTATTCACGTATGTCTGTTGCTGATGTGACCTTAGCTCACGAGGGAACGTATCGTGTCGGCTTGGTACAACCGGATGTGTTTATGACTACCTTTGTTAACGCTGAAGGTCAGCCTGCTCGTTTATGGGGGCCGTCACCTGAAATTCCTGCCGGAGCAACAAAGGTGGTTCGTCGAACAACAGCATCAAGGGTAGAAACGTTTGTGACGTTAAACAGTGCGACTCATCAGGCGATTGCGCCTACTGGGACTGGCGTTGAAATCGTGAGTAAAACAACCCACCCGAATGATTTATTTGCTAATGAAACTGCACAGTTTCAATTGCTTTTTAATGGAAAACCTTTAACGACAAACACTAAAGTGAAATTGATTAAAGCCGGAACACGTCACCGTAATGACCGAGATGAGCAAATTTTGGATGTGACCAAAAATGGTGATATTAGTTTTACCCCAAGCCAAGCAGGTTTTTACTTGTTGATTGCAGAAACCCATGTTGATGCTCCAGATGCAGCAGATATAGATGTGAAGCACTTTAGCCTTTATTTGACCTTAGAAGTGTTTCCAGAATAATAGGGAAATATAGGCCAATCGCTAAAAAAGCCACCCTTTAAAGGGTGGCGAACCCATTTGGAGGTTGGGTGCACTCACTTTGCATAAGGGGCAATACCTTTTGGCAAAGTACTTAGTTAACGTGCAATAGATACAAGTAAAATGGCATCCTGCCCAATGACTTCCTTGTTAATACGACGAAATGGCTAAAGTCATTTCTTCGATGGATTAGCCAATTACATGGCTATTAATCACTTTCAGTGCTTTGGGTAAGACTGAACAGTCACTTTTAAAAAGCTTAATGATACGATTTCTTAACAGTGACATTGTTTGCTGGTGGTTTAATTAACGCGCTTCGTGAATGGTTCGACGAAGCGCTTTATATGCTAATGACAGTCAGCACAAGTATCGTTTGGATCTTGAACTTCATGCACGATATGACAGGTTCCACAATCTAAAACGCCATCATGTTGTTGATGAATTTCACCATCAATACTATCTAATCCACCGTGACAATCGATACAGGTTTGGTTTTCATACGCCATATCTGCTGATGGTTCACCATCCATGTGGCAAGCTTCACATCCAGCCATGTCCGTATGAGTGTCTGCAATTGATTCAGCAAATGCAGCACCAGAGAAGCTCAGTAAAATCGATAGTCCTAAAACTTTAAGCATGGTTAACTCCTAAATAATGATTAAGCTACGGTCATTTGACCGGTATAAAGAATGAAATTACGAAGCAAGAGGACACCGAATAGGCTACAACTTGCTGTGATGGCGACATAAGAGAATTTGCGTTTTGCTGATGCTGTCATAAATAGGTTAAATGCAAGCGGCATAGCTAGACCGACAACGACAATCCCTGCCCAGAACACCCAGCCCCAGAAACCTTCACCAATGGCATTGAGTGCAGCAACCTGACTTTGACCACCGGTTAAAATTAACCCTACGAAGAAGGTAAATAATAAAGCGAGTTCAAGCAGGATAAGTGGGATCTCAATGTTATGGATAAAGTGCACTTCTTTACCGTCAGGGTTGCCTTTCATTAATACGCCACCTAGCAATGTGCCTGCTGCGCCAGAAGAGATACCCGATATTAAGAACAGCATTGGTAGTACAGGGTTATTCAGCATTGGGAATGTGGTTAATGCTGACAGTAAGAAGCCTGTGTAGGCGCCTAATGATAATGCCAAGATGACAAGTAACCCTGTAATCGTTGCTTCCATCTTTAACAAAATATCCAGCGCTTTATCGACGATAGGCCAACGGTCATTACACCAATGACGGATAGGCTCTTGGAATAAACAAGCCAACCACGAGAATAAAGCCACTTGATAAACCATCAGTACAGCAACGCCCACTGACATCACTGAAGTTGGGTTGTAGAAAACCAAAATTTTCCAGAAATCAAACGGCTTGGTTAAGTCAACGACCAGGATCCCAAGGCCAGCAAATACTGCAAGAGGAGCAATAAGACATGCTGCTCTTACAAAGCTAGACTTATAGGCGTTTTTACCCAACTTGAAGTGCTTTAGTAATACTGCAAAACAAATTGCCCCAGCAGAGATCCCTGCTAAAAATAAGTAAATGGCGATTGGCCAGTGCCAAATGAGGCTGTCAAAATGGAATGGGCTCATAACTTGATTTCTCCCTCTTGGGAAGCAATACGGAACACTTTAGGGCGTGTGCCCAGTTCGGTTTTACTTCGGTAGTTAGGCGTCGTTTTAAGGACTTCAACCACTTGTGAATGTGGATCTTTAAGGTCACCAAAGGTGAGCGCTTTTGTTGGACAAGCTTCAACACATGCTGGTAGGCGACCTTCTTTTAAGCGGGTCTCCTTACAGAAGTCACATTTATCTGCGGCTTTAGTGACAGGGTTAATAAAGCGAATTTGATATGGACAAGCAGCGATGCAATACAAGCAACCAACACATTTCCATTCATCAACGCTGACAATGCCAGTTTTAGGATCATGGTAGGCAGCGCCCGTTGGGCAAACGTTAACGCATGGTTTGCCTTCACATTGCTGACAGGACTTACGGGTGAAACGATAAAATTGATTGGGATATTCACCAAAAGGCCCTTCGCGCTCAATATCTAAACGGCTAACTCCTTCTGGTACATTGTTGGTTTCACGACAAGCGACGGAACAAGCGTCACAACCAATACATTTGTTTTCATCATGAATAAGGGCATATTTGCAATTTGTGCTGTTATCTTCTTTTTGACCGCCAGAGTTGGCGATACTTAGGCCAGATGCGCCTGCAGCGCCAACGGCTGCAACACATGCTCCTTTTAAAAATAGTCTTCTTTCTTTTTTCATCGTTTTATCCTCCTAATTATTTGCTTTCATGACAGCTAACACATGATGCGATGCGCTTGCTTTCAGTTATGCCAATAATTGGATCAACTTCTGGATGCAGTTGGTGACAGTCGGCGCAGTTAACCTTGTTAGAATGGACATTGTGGGTCCAATCTGCAGCAGCTAACTCTTCTTGACCGTGACAAGCCATACAGGCAGCTGTTTGTTGTGCTGCTGTAGCGGGGGAGTTTTCACCAAAACCAATGAGTTCTGATTCACCTCGTGGATGCTTACCTTTCTCGCCATGACAGTCCTGGCAGGTTTGACCTAGTGCGTCATTAGCATGCATGCCATACATGTTGCCGTTTTTCTTATGGCACATGATGCATTGGCGATTTTGATTCATTTTAAATTCAGGGGTGTCAGCCTTGGCGACAGGCGCGGTAAAACCGAGTACCACCATCAAAATAGAGGTCAACAAGGGAAGGGTGATTTTTGAAATTCTGGACATAATGAGCCCTCACATAATTCAGTGATACAGTAACGTCTAATAGGGATTTGAGTGCTGAAGCCTAGCTTCAGCACTCGATAGCACTAAGCTGCGAGAGAGTTGCGAATTAATGATTCATCACATTGTTGGTTTTTAGCTAAGTGAATCACTTTAATACCAACCTCTGCTAATGAATGGTCGATGAACTCATTATTTTCAGGTGTGTTGTGTTGAGGATCTGTAATCACCAGTTTGACTGCTGAGTTATCATCGACGACAACATAATCGAGGTGACAATGTTGTAGATGCTTGTGAGCATCTTCTGGCTTGTCTGTTTTATCAATATCTACAATATTATCCATCGTAGTACCGTATAAAATATTATATTTACCTTTAGCAATTGAATTGAGCTTATTGAAAAAACCAACGGGTTTATTCGCAATTTTTTCAGGATTCAATTTAATATTAACGCCCACATTCTCTACATTGCTGGTTTTGAAAAACTTTATACATGTCATTGTAAATGTTACTAGAACAAAAGGAACAACAAGGAATAATACAAAGTAGACAAAAGCATAGCTTAATATGACTGATGTGTTCATAAACGCCTCCAAACTTTCATTGATTATTAAATTTATTTTTAAAGCACATTCAGTATTTCCTTGTGAGGGTTTATAAACATTGATTTAAATCAATTAAATAATTGGATGGTTATTTTTATATTTAAATATCAAATTTGAGTTTGTTTATTATTATTTAGATTTTACAAATTTTAAAAGGTATATTTTGAATTGCGATTTTTGAATATTTAAATGTGATATTTTGATTTTCGAAATTAGCTTGTTTGTTATTCTGTTTGTTGAGATTTTACTTTATTAAAAAGTAGCAGCCACAAGGGGTTGGTGGCTTTTGTGAAGTTTTTATTTCACTGTTTATAGGTTTTTATATATAAAAAGGTGTTATGTTTTTTAGTATTCCGATATTTAAATATTTATTATTCATTTTCTGTATAACCAAATAAGTGACATAGCAAACATTTTCATAAAACAATTAAAATAAAATAACAAAAATAAATTTAAATTGGGTATTATTAAAATGAACTTATCATTGGGAGGTATTTAGATGAGAGATATTAGTTATAGTGACCTAGATTTATTGAGTATCAATATTCTAGTTAATCTGTATGAGAACAAGTCTGCGACATTTGTATCTAATAAATTGAATGTGCCAGCACCCAAGATAAGTCGTTGCCTTAAGCATGCACGAGAAATTTTTGGTAATGAGCTTTTTATTCGCAAAAAATATGGCTTGGTGCCTAATGAGTTTGCTGGCAAAGTTTATCCGATTGCTAAGCAGATACTTGAATGTTCAAACAGCCTGCAGCAGCTGAATGGTGAGGCGATAGCTGATAATATTCATAACTTTGAGATTGTTGCGCCAGATCTTGTTTCTTTTCCTTTTCCTAAGATGTTGCTTACGTCCATTAGAGATGCAGGAAAAGATGTCAATTTTAATATCTCTGCATGGAATAAGTCTTCACTTGATCATATTGTCTCTGGGGATATTGATATTGGTATCTGTTGTAGCAAAGCAATAGATAATTTGGAAAGCATAGATGATAATTTAGCAGTATTACCGTTAAAGAAATTGAATAAGCTATTTTTAATTTGTGATGAGAAACACCCAATTCTAAAAGAAGAAATAACATTAGAGTCAATTGCCAAATACCCTTACGTTAATAGTAATGTTGGTGATGCAGAACAGAGAATGAGTGCTTTTCAAGAGTATTGTTATCGTAGAAAAATACCGCTTAATACTGAAATGGATTTAAATGGTGTTTCCAGTTTATTTGAGTATTTAAGACAAACTAATGCGGTTGCTTTACTACCATATAGCTCGATATATAACATGATCAATACAACGCCAGGTTTACACGCATGTCGTTTAGCTGAAGTTGAATCTGATAGATTATATATGGAAGTAAAAGTACCGACGCTATATATGATTTATAATAAAAATAATCATGAAGCTAACTTGCAATGGTTAACTGAAAAAATTCAAGGTTTGGTACATTCAGCGCTTCACTAATTGCTCATATAAAACTGAATATTAAAGCCACTCAATTAATATTGAGAGGCTTTAATATTTTTAACTTTTTAAAATGAATAGAATCTAATTGTTATTGATTCTTATTTGTATTTATTCCGCAGCAACTATTTCATTAGTTGTCACTTCATCATTGTTAATATTACTGATATTCATATTTCGATATGTTTGTTGATATTTTTTCAAATTATCGGTCATGTTTTCTATTAATAACGCAGTGAACTCTGATGTTTTAGCTTCATGACATTGTAAGTAATGACAGGGGACAACGATATTTGCGGGGGTTTGAAGGTGAGTATAGTAAAACTCGGTCATATCAATGAGCTCAATGTCATCTCTTTGTTTACTTAATTCAAATGGGAAGACCGAAGGAGCCCAGCAAATATCATCTGAGTTAACGACACGTTCAAATGCCATGACAAGGCTTGATGTGATCAAGCTGATGTCTGCTTTCAAGTGAGTGATTTCACTACAACGACTCACGATTTCAGTAAGCGCTGATGTGGGACCATTGTGGATGAATACTAGGCGATTCTTAAGAATACTTTCAAGGGTTATTGGCTGCTGTAGGATTGGATGCCCTTTACGTACCGCTAAAAACCAGAACTCAATATCACCCAACTTATTATTGATTATATTGTCATGGCTAAAAGGAAAAGAAGAAATAGCATAGTCTATTTTTCCTTGTGCAATTTTTTGTTCAGCACTTTCTGTCCATGGGTGGATATCAACGATATGACTAACGCCTAACATCTCGCTGGTTTTATCAATCGATTCTAAAAGAAACATCGACATTTGCTCGGGAGCGCTGATATGGAGTACGAGATCATTTTCAGGCTGGGTCTTTGCGGCCGTAGCCATATCATCGTATGCACTGATGATATTTTTGGCTAAAGGGTATAAACGTTCAGCCATGGCGTTTGGTTGAAGACCGTATTGCTGGCGAATAAACAATTCATTATGAATAACTTCTCGCATTGTGCTGAGTGCACGGCTCACCTTTGGCTGGGTGCTGTTGAGTTTTTCAGCTACAACGCTACCATTTTTATATTCAAATAGGCCAATTAGAACTTTAAGCGTAAAGTAATCTAGCCTTGATAATTGTTTTTCCATGAGTTTTACCAAGCGTTTGAGTTATTCATCTTTTGCGAAGTTATCACATCACTATGGTGCTAAATCGAATGCAACTCACAGTTTACCTCTTTAGGGGTATTATTAGCTAAATATAATACTTAAATACTATATTATTCAGCAAGATAGGGAATACAATTGAGATTGTTGTATGTGTTGTTGTAACCATGTTGTTGACAGTTTGTATGTTAATTTTGCTGGTTTTTTGTTCAGCTGTAGTGTTTAGGTGCGAGATATTCGTAGCGAGTTTTATAAGATTTCATTTGAATCAATTACAATTAGACTAACCTAAATGGTTTGTACAAATAGTTATGCTGATATAAGGCGATAAACTAGATGGAAATGAATGTATGGTATTAAGAGCCGTTATCACATTTGTATGCTTTTTCCTGACCGCATGTGCTGCTCAAATCGATTCGCCTTTGCCGTCAGGCACTCAAGCATCAACTGACATTCCCAAAGCTGATGAACGCTTATGGAATGAAGCACGACTGCTGCAGTTTCATCAGCAATGGCAAGGGACACCTTATCGTTTAGGTGGGCTGACTAAAAAAGGGTTAGATTGTTCAGGGTTAGTGTATGTAGCTTATCAAGATCTCGTCGGCCCAAGTTTGCCACGCACAGTACAAGGGCAAACTCATCTGGGTACACGCATTAATAAGCGTGATCTTCAAAGCGGTGACTTAGTCTTTTTTAAAACCACAGGTTCAGGTCGCCATGTTGGTGTGTATTTAAGTGGACATCGTTTTTTGCATGTATCGACTAAAAAAGGCGTGATGATTTCGAGTATGGATAATGTCTATTGGAAACCCAGATATTGGTTTGCCAGCCGTTTATAGCTTTCATCGCTGTAACTCTTGATCAATCTCTCCGCTTCAGCGATAAAATTGTGGTATTTTAGCCGCATCTAAAGTCTAAAAATCCATTTAGTCTTACAGTAATTTTAATGATCAAGTTTAAGGACCTCGTCATGACCAAAGCTAAAATCGGTATTGTTACGGTAAGTGACCGTGCAAGTGCAGGTGTGTATGAAGATTTATCGGGAAAAGCCATTATTGATGTGCTAAATGAATATTTAACATCAGAGTGGGAACCTGTTTATAAGGTTATTCCTGACGAAACTGCAGTGATTGAAGCCACATTGATTGAAATGGCTGACGAACAAAATTGTAGTCTGATTGTGACCACCGGCGGAACAGGTCCTGCGAAGCGTGATGTGACACCTGAAGCGACAGAAGCAGTATGTGATCGCATGATGCCAGGCTTTGGCGAGCTAATGCGCGCTGAATCATTAAAGTTTGTGCCTACAGCTATTTTATCTCGCCAAACAGCTGGTTTACGAGGTGACTCACTGATTGTTAACTTACCTGGCAAGCCAAAATCAATTCGTGAATGTTTAGATGCGGTATTTCCAGCAATTCCATACTGCATTGATTTAATGGATGGTCCATTTTTAGAGTGTGATGAGTCTGTGATTAAGCCATTCAGACCGAAAGCGAAATAACTTTTTAAGCCGATTTCAGGTTATCTAGATTACTCACCTAGTAGTCATTATTAAGCGTATTGCGGGATGTTAGCCTGCAATGCGCTTTTTTATGGGCTTTCAATAACTGTTACAACCCTTTTCTAAAGATTAAGTGGGCGCTATAGCCAGTAAATATGGCGAGAAAGGGAATCGCTATCAGGTGAGTAAATACATTGGGCGGCGTATTGAAGTTTACTGATAGTAATAATCCCCAACTGACGGCGAGATAACTCAGACTGATAATTATATGCTGGCTGACTTTTTTCATGACTTGTGTCCTTACTGCTAATGACTCACTGTGATTAACAGTATAAAAACTAGACAAATCGATTTTAAGTGTCATTATTGACAAATATAAAGTCAAAAGTGACATTTTGGGGGCGTGATGAAAACAATTTATATTTTAGCGGCGGGTAACGTGGTGGCGAGTGGCCTAGTGAGCTTTTTAGATGTATTTAGTTTTTGTAATGCCTATTGGCGCCGTATTAATCAGGATGTCAAAGAAGACTTGTTTCACTGTCATGTGATTTCAGCTGACGGTCATAATGTAAAAACCAATCAAGGTTTTGAAGTGCCAGCCAAAGGGCTAGCGCATCCTGATGATATTTTGCAGGCTGATGCCGTCATACTCGCCTCTGCATTTGTGACTAACCGAACTGAATTTCAAGCATTTTTAACCGATTTTGAACCTTTAATAGCACCACTGTCGCGCTTTTCGGCTGCTGAAAAGCCCGTTGCAGCTTATTGTTCAGCAACATTATTACTTGCTGCATCTGGCTTATTAAACCAAAGGCGCGCAACAACGGTTTGGTGGCTTAGCGAGATGTTTGAGCGCAATTTTAAAGATGTGCAGTTATGTATGGATTCATTGGTGGTGTCTGATGGCCATATACATACCGCAGGTGCGACAACTTCCAATTTAAGCTTAGCGCTGCATCTTATTTCGATTTTAGCAGGTGAACAAATGGCGCAGCAGATGGCGAAAATATTGCTGATCGATCCTAATCGCAGCTCTCAACAACCCTTTATGACAATGGCGATTAATCCTGAACAGCATAAAGATGAATTAATACATAACGTACAGCGTTGGATGCAGGCTGATTTGAGCCGACATTGGCTACTAGATGATATTGCAGATAAATTTGCTGTAGGCAAACGCACGTTAATTAGGCGCTTTAAAAAAGCCGTGAATGAAACGCCAGCGAGCTATATGCAGCGCCTTCGAGTAGATGAAGCAAAAAGATTGCTAGAAACAACAGAATTGGCCATTGAGCAAATTGTCGAGCGGGTCGGGTATGAGGATGTTAGCTCATTTAGAAAACTATTCATCCAACTCACCACGTTAAGCCCGCGTGCTTATCGACAAAAATTTAATACTCATACCTGCTGCTAGCGATACTTTTTGGGCTTTGAGTGCCAATTAAAGTGAGTTAATTTGCTGCTTTAAATCATACTCTGGCTCAGTGACAATTTTCTCTAGCGTGGCAATACGTTGCTTGAGCTCGTTATTTTGCTGGCGTAGCGCGTCTAACTCATGGCTATGGTTATCCGCTAAGTTGCTCGTTTTTGACTTTACATAATGCTTAAACATTTCTGTGGCAGTGGTGCCCACGGTGATGATGATGACTAATGCTAAGATTGCGTATTCTTGTTCCATGATGGACTCCTTGTCTAGATTGAGTGGACTGGTTCAAGGTGGGTTGAACCAGTCCGAGGTCATAGGCTACAAACCAAATACCACTTTTTCACTTTTCAGCAGTTTTTCTAAACCAAATGCAAGTGCAATTGACAGTACCAGTGTGGCTGCAGATGACACCAGTAATTGCAGCATTGGGATTTCACGACCTTTAATAAAGGCCATTAGGGCTTGCTGCTGGCCTGAAACAGGTAACCATTCCAGTACATCGGGTGCAATGTTGTAGCTCGCTGCCATTGATAAGGCGAGCGGCACAAACAGTACCATGGTGAGATAGGACTGAGCCTCTTTAAATGTTTTGGCCATAAATGACACAAACAATTGTAGGGTCGCCGCCATAATGGCGAGTGGAATGCCAATAAATAGCATTAGCCCCATAAAGTCTGGCGAAATATTTACGCTAAAGCCAAGCTCTTGCCAAGGCACAAAGGTGTAGGCAAATTTAGACACGATTAAAATCAGCAATAAGCCCAGCAATGCAAAGCAGGTGACTGCAATGATTTTACCTAGTACTAATTGGCGCGTACTAATAGGGTGGCTTAACAGCAGTGCTAATGAATTACGTTCACGTTCACCCGCACTGGTATCAATAGCTAGATTCATGCCTGAGATAAACACCGAATAAATCATGGTGAAAATGGCAATTCCTAAAATAAAGCCGCCTTTAGAGTCTGGCGTTGCTCGATCTTCTACTACCACTTTAATTGGCTGCACAACAGCAGGGTTAATCCCACGTGCAATGAGGCGTAAGCTGCCCATTTCACCGCTGTAGGCTTGAAGTTGGTTTTCAACTCTGCGAATGGATTGCTGTAGCTTTTCATTTGAGTTATCGGCGATTAAGGTGATCTCAGCAGGCTTGGCTTTCGCCATGTGCGCTGCGTAATCGTCACTGATGATGAGCTCGATATCTTTGACATCTTTAGCTGCAACCCCTTCGTCAGTTGAAGCGTTAATGCCGCGATTATTTAAGAATCGGACTAGATCAGGCGCGTTGTCGGCATTGGTGATCTTGATATTAAGATCTTCAGGGGTCGACAGCTGTCCGATTAATACCATGAACATACCGCACATTAATAAAGGTGTACCGATTGCGTAGTAAAGACCCGCCATGACAGAGCGCTTATCACGCATGGCATCAATCAGTTCTTTGCGAACCATCGCTATAATTGTTTTCATGAGATTGAGATCCCTTCGTTAGTCGATAACACTTGACTAAACTTAGTCGTCAATGGGTATGGCAATGGTATCGACACCATTGCAGTTATAATGACAGGCTTATTCATTAGGCTGCGATCCCTTCGTCAGTACCGATGAGTTTAATAAAGGCTTCTTCCAGTGAGGTTTCACCCGTTTGTTGGCAAAGCTCTTCTGGACTACCTGTGGCAACCACTTTACCGTTGGCCATCACGATGACTTGGTCACATAAAGCGGCCACTTCTTGCATCACATGGCTTGAAAACAACACGCAATGGCCTGCTTTTTTAAGCTCAATCAAAATATCTCGCAGTAACCTGGTACTCATGACATCTAAGCCACGTGTTGGCTCGTCTAAAATGATGTTGGTTGGCTGGTGCACTATCGCTTGGGCTAATGCAGTTTTCATGCGTTGCCCTTGTGAGAAACCTTTACATCGGCGGTCGGCAATATCTTCGAGTTTTAATTGCGCGATGACATTGGCTGTTGCTTGTTTAGCGTCAGCCTTTGACATGCCGCTGAGTTCGGCAAAATAGCTAATGTATTCTCTTGGCGATAATCGCTCATATAAACCAAATGGGTCTGGGAATAAGCCCAATTGTGCTTTTGCTTTTGTTGGCTCTTTGGCAACATCAATACCATCGATTTCGGCGTGGCCTTCATCTGCCGCTAATAAGCCAAACACTGTTCGTAGACAGGTGGTTTTACCCGCGCCATTTGGGCCAAGTAGTCCAGTAATATGACCGTCATGAGCACTAAAGCTGAGGTTATCCAGTGCTTGTACGTCGCCAATTTTTTTCGATAAATTTGATACAGTAATCATGATTATTCTTCCTCAGCGGCAGCTGAAAGGGTTTCAACTGAGTTGGCATTTAAGTAAAAACTTCTACGAACATCCTTTTCTAAGCATTTACCGTCAATGTTATCTATCGAGCCACTGCTAACTAAATCTGCGATGAGATCGTTACCGCAGCTTTGATAAGCCACGCCATGGGTAGCAAATTCAGAGACAAAATGTTTAGCATTAGTGAGTTTTTCTGTGGCCATATCGCCCCAGCTTGGTGGCGTTGCAGGATCTAGCTCGCCTGAAAGCAAGAGGGTAGGAATGTCACTTGCGATAGCATCGCTAAAGCTGTTATCTACTTGCGGCATATTCCACACGCTGCACGTTGCCTCTAGTCCTTCTATCATGGTGCGTCCCATGTAAGAGTCTTGCGCTTGTTCGCGCATGCTTGTTGTGATGCGATGAATATCTTCGCCACAAACCACAGAGGCGTGCATTCCCATGGCGATACCTGTGCTATCTGAGGTTAAGGTGTAAATGCCTAATATGGGTTGGTAGTTCCCCAAAGCGGCTTGATGAATTGCATGGGGCGTTAACGAGCGAATGTTGGGCATGTATAGCGCCATTCTAATCGCACCGTTAAATTTACCTCGAGTCAGCAAAAAGCTGGTTAGCTCATCAGTTTGTGGATCGCGTACTTGTGTCTTGACTGGGGATTCAGCTAACTGATTATCGACAGAGATAAAATCTTGTTCAAGATCCGGGAATTGCTGACCGCATAAACTGTTTTGCTGACAGTCTTTAAAGAGAAGGCCGTAGCCTCTATCGATGGCTTCACCAATAGCGATAACACTTTGCTGCATTGGTACAACACCATCTAAAGTCACGGTGGCAATCGCATTTGGATGTTCACGCATATATAGCTGCGCCATGCGGGTACCGTAAGATACACCATATAAATGCAGTTTTTCATAACCTAAGTGTTGGCGAATCGCTTCAAAGTCAGTTAACGCCGTTAAGCTGCCATATTGCGTGACATCAGCATCTATTTCATCTAAGCAGGCTTGAGTGTCTTTCACATAGTCCATATCGTCATCATTAAACGATAGCACTGACATATCGTCATCATCACAGGCCAAGATATTAGATTGCCCAGTCCCACGTTGGTCAATCAATAAAATGTCGCGATCTTGACGGACTTTAGCCAGTACGCGGTCAAACCCTGCGGCATTTTCAATGGCTGATTGTCCTGGTCCGCCAGCAATGGCAAGCATGGCTTGTTTTTTAAAGCTGGGTTTAATCGCTGGTAATACAGCGTAATGAACGGTGATTTTCTTGCCACCAGGCTTGGCTGGATTTTCAGCCACTAATAATGAGCCGCACTGCACTTGCTCAGATAAACCATCAACATAACACGCTGAAAGTGATGCTTGTTCAATAGCAACAGTGCTTTCATCTGCCGCAGCAGATAAGCTCATCATAGACAGTAAACCAACTTGAACGGCGCTTATCAGCTTTGATTTTGTTGTCAGCCAACGGGCATTGCTTACCTTGTTATAGGTTCCTTGCAACATAACTTTTCCGATGTTCATTACATCTTTCCTTTTTGCATTTCAGGATGATTGTGGTAACTTAACATTAGTGTATCGGTGTATCAATGTATTAATACAGTAAGTAAAGGCTAATGCTAGAACTAATAAAAGTCAACCCCAGTAGTGGCGAACCCATTTACCGACAATTGCATGAGCAAATTGTACGGTTAATTGTGGGTGGCCAATTACAAGTGGACCAAGTGTTGCCTTCGGTGAGACAACTTGCTGAGCACCTAGCGGTTAATCCAATGACAGTGTCACGAGCGATTCAACAATTAGTAGAGCAAGGTTGGCTTGAACGTCGTCGTGGCCAACCTACTCGAGTCGCGAACAGGCAATCTAACGATGACACGTCGGGTCCGCAATTACTTGTCCCCCAAGCACTTGATCTAATCAATCAAGCAAAGCAATTAGGTATCAGCCTTGAGGAGTTGCAAGCGTTAGTGGCAACTCAGTGGAAACAATAATAAAAAAGCCATAACAGCAGTAAGTTAACAAGGAATACGTTAAATGGATATCAGTACTGAGGCAATTTTAGAATTCAACCAAGTCGACAAGTGTTTTGACGATAATGTGGTGCTTAAACAGTTAAGTTTTAGCTTGTCAGCTGGCATGGTCGTAGGCTTATTAGGTCAAAATGGTGCGGGTAAATCGACGTTAATGCGTGCTGCATTAGGCATTGTTGATATTGAGTCTGGTAGTATTTCAACTTTAGGCGAGCCTGCTGCATCCCTATCTATTCAAGCGAAAGCTAAAATTGGCTATGTACCTCAGCAACCATTTGGTTACGAAGGTTTTACTATTGCGAGCGCGTTAGAGTTACACAGTAGCTTTTATCCGCAATGGGATAAACGTTTACAAACAGAGTGGCTTGAGCGATTTGGCCTTGACCCTAAACAACAAGTGCAAAAGCTCTCGGTTGGGCAGCGACAATCATTAGCCTTGATTATGGCAATGGCTTACCGTCCGCAATTGCTTATGCTCGATGAACCAGTAGCGAGTTTAGATCCCATTGTACGTCGTCAATTCATGGGGGATTTATTCGAATTGGCCTTAGAGTCAGGTTCTGCTGTGTTATTTTCATCTCACATCACCTCAGATATAGAGCGAGTGGCAAGTCATGTTGCATTGATTAAACGCGGTGAGTTGGTGCTATTTAAAGAAATTGATGCATTGCGTGAAGAGGTGAGTTTAGTTCATCTAGGCGAAAACCAAACGCTGCCGCAAGGGGTTAAAGTATTAAACCGTCATCAACAACAGGTGCTGGTGGATAATAAAAATCAACTTGAAATACCCGGTTCAACTCAAGTTAGCTCCTTAAATTTGGATCAATTATTCATGGAATTACATCGATGAATCATTCCCATGTGAACTCGACAAAACGATCACCTGAATCCATCGGCGTAAAGCAGTGCCTTAATGGATTTTATTCATTGTGGTGTCGTGATTTTGGTAGTGTAAGCTTTTTGCTGGTAGCGCTATTGGGGATCGGTCTTGCTGTACTGGCAATCATTAGTAAACCTGAACAAGTTGACGTAATTAGTATTGCTCTAGGCATGTGTATTTTGTCTATTTCAGTGGCAATTGCCTGGCAGTTCATCAAACTGTCGGCCAATGAGCAAGGCGTGTTAATTCCTGGATATTACCAACGAGTAAAGCAGCAAGCCGCACTCGTGTTTATCGTGATGATGTTAACTTGCATCAGTGTTTTATTGCTTAGCCCGCAGCCAATCAATATTGGTTTTTTGTTAGCTTATCTTAGCGTTGGAATGGGTTTTATTCTTGCGTGTTTGAATCGACCTCAACGCTTTAACTTTTCCGTTTTTGTTTTTGTTTTTCTGCCTATCTTACCTGAGGTAATAGCCTCTTTACCTGTTGAGGTTGGCCACTTCTTAGCGTTATTGCCAGTGGTATTAGGGGCATTAATTTATAGAAAACTGCAACGCTTTAGTTGGACCCCTCATGCCCGCAGTATTTACTTAAATGGGTTAGAAACCGGTTGGATGATCGGCCCTATTGCAGGGCAGAATCGCTGGTTTATAAAATTAACCCAGTTATTGCACCCCGCCAGTTATTTTATTGGTCCTATGCTAGGGATGTTACTGCTGGTATTACCGATATTAAGCATTATCGCTATTTTACTGTCAGCTTATTTTAATGCAGAAGTCCCTGTGATTATGGTGTTATCGCAAATGTTGATTATGGTGTGCAGTTTAATTCACTGGACACGTGTGCAACGTTGGCGCGCAGCTGAAACCTTATTTATGCTACCGACCTTTAGCGGAAAACGTGGATTAGTTGATCAATTTTTTAAATCACAGCTTCATTTATTGGTCATTGTGCTGAGTATCATTACTGTCATCACATTGGTGTCGGCATTATTTAATGCACAGATGACCTTATTGGCAGGCTTACATATCGTCGCCAGTACGATTTGGGCTTCAGGTATGGCATTAGCATTGGGTGCAATGAGCCGCTCAGTATTACAAATTAGTTTAACCATGCTGATTGTGATTGTTCATTCAGTTTGGCTTTCGACCTCGTTAGTGGACTTGCGAGAACAAGGCATGATAACTGCCAGCTATTACTGGGGAGATCTCGGGTTACTGCTGTTAATGGGGCTTTTACTCGTTATCAGCAAACACAAACTATGGAAAAATGGTGTTGCCAGTTTGTAAAATGTAGCGATAATCTGTGAATTGACGCTAATTTAGACTAAAAACTCTTATTTTTCTGTATGGCTTAAAGTAGAATGCCAAAAAGCGGAACACTTGTAAGCTAAAAGGTAATTATTAATGTCTCTCGAACAATTTCATTTAGTCAGACTTCTACAGCAGCAAAGCACAGCATTAGAAGATAACATCGCACTCGAAGGATTTGAGATGGCAGCCCCTTGGAACAAAGTTTCATGGAGCCAATTTGATACTATTACTAATAAAGTGGCACAGCTGTTAATTGATTTCGGTCTGCAAGCCCAAGACAAAGTGGTTATCGTTGCGCAAAACAGCCCACAATGGACATGTGCAGATATTGGCGCACTTAAAGCACGAAACGTAGTCGTACCTGTTTACCCAACAAGCCCAATGGAACAAGCTGTTTTCATCGTTAATGATGCCCGCGCTAAAGTCATTTTTGCAGGTGATGAGAGTCAATACGCAACAGCATGTAAAATCCAAGCACAGTGTCCAACTGTTGAGCATGTCGTGGTATTTGACAGCAATGTTAAGTTGGCCTCAGATGAGCATTTCCATTTTGACGATATCCTGATTGCAGAGACAACGCCTGCAAGCGAAGCTGAACTTGAGCTGCGTTTATCGCAAACTAATCTTGATGACTTACTCACCCTTATTTATACCTCTGGTACGACTGGCGATCCTAAAGGTGTAATGCTGGATTATCGTAATATTGCCTCGATGATCGAACAACACGATACAGAAATTGCTTTTAAAGCGGGTGATGTCTCATTGGCATTCTTACCACTTAGCCATGTGTTTGAACGTGGTTGGAGTTTCTATGTATTGTGTCGTGGTGGTCATAATGTTTACCTTGCTGATACCAACCGCGTTAAAGAGGCGATTGCTGAAGTTCGCCCGCATACCTTATGTGTCGTGCCACGCTTTTTAGAAAAAGTGTATAGCGCTGTGCATGACAAAGTTAATAGTGCACCAGCCATTCGCCAAAAGTTATTTAACTGGGCTATTGGTGTAGGTTCGCGTCAATTTGAAGTGAATCAAGGCCGTAAAAAAGCCAGCACCGCATTATCTGTGCAGTGGAAGCTGGCCAACAAATTAGTATTCAGTAAATTACAGAATGTATTAGGCGGTCGCCTTAAGTTTATGCCTGTTGGCGGCGCTGCGTTAGATGTCAATGTTGGCGGCTTTTTCCACAGTATTGGCGTACCAATCCTTTGTGGATACGGCATGACAGAAACCTGTGCAACTGTTACCTGTAATACCCTTGATAACCGTGTATCAGGTTCAAACGGTAAACCACTGAGTGCTATGGAAGTGAAAATCGGTGCTAATAACGAAATTTTAGTACGTGGTGACACTGTGATGCGTGGTTACTTTAACCGTCCACAAGATACTGAAGAAGCGTTTGAAGATGGTTGGTTAAAAACTGGTGATGCAGGCATGTTAGATGCTGAAGGTAACCTATACATTACCGACCGCATTAAAGAGCTGATGAAAACCTCGAACGGTAAATACATCGCACCGCAACGTGTTGAAGGTAAAGTGAGCTGTTGTCCGTTCATCGAACAAGTGGCGATTGTGGCAGATGCCCGTAACTATGTATCGGCGTTAATTGTACCTGCGTTTGAATCACTTGAATCTTGGGCTAAAGAACATGAGATTAAGTTTGAAAACCCAATAGAACTGTTACGCCATAGCCAAGTGGTAGAGCATTTTGAGCAACGTTTGAAAGAGCTACAACACGAGCTAGCGGGATTTGAGAAAATTAAGAAATTTACCTTACTGCCAGAAGCCTTTTCGATGGAGTCGGGCTTAATTACCCCAACCATGAAACTGCGTCGTAAGAAGATTTACTCAAAGTATGAAACTGAAATTAACGCCATGTATGGCACTTCATACTAAGTGATATGTGAATTCATTAAACTTTATTATTAAATGTTGATGATTGATTGAATTTAAGGGCACCTCAGGGTGTCCTTTTTTATGGCGCTATTTTAAAAATCATTCTTGGTATTGGATAACCTTGAGCGTCATAATGGACGTATGAATCGTGCTAATTTTGAGTGGATAATGGAAAAAGTAGATTATAAAAAACAGTTAAAACACCTTTATCTTCCTTCTAAAAAGCAAGTGACGACAGTGGATGTGCCGTCTATGTATTATTTGATGGTCGATGGCAAAGGTGAACCTGGGAGTGAGCAATATCAGCAAGCAATTGAAGCACTGTACTCGGTTGCTTATACGATTAAGTTTATGATCAAAAAAGGAGCTACTGCGATTGATTATGGCGTGCTTCCGCTTGAAGGCTTGTGGTGGGCTGACGACATGGATGACTTTATCAATGATAATAAACATAACTGGCAATGGACTATGATGATCATGCAGCCAGAGCTTGTGGATAAAAAACTAGTGATTGAAGCAATAAGGAAAGTGAAGCAGAAAAAGTCATTAGCGGCGATTGATTTAGTGCGATATGAATCCTTTAGTGAAGGGCAATGCGCGCAAATTCTGCATGTTGGCCCCTTTTCAGAAGAAGGCCCAACCGTGGCTAAAGTACATGATTATATTGAATCAGCTGGCTTTACTTTGTCAGGGAAACATCACGAGATCTATTTATCCGATATTCGCCGTGCAGCGCCCGAGAATTGGAAAACAGTGATTAGACAGCCTTATTCTACATAACATGAAAAAGAACAGAATTTATTAATAGTCGTTTAGGCAATGTTACACCCATTGCGAGTATAAAGTTCAATTCCTAATACTTTATAATAATTGTCAATAAGAAGGCGGGCAGTACAATAGGCATTTCAAAATTCTAAATGGAAGGACCCATAAGAATGTCGGCAAATGGACAATCACTTTTTAAATCAAGCACCCAATCTTTTTATGAAAATCAGTTAAGCTCGCGACTTAATGCAGAAATTGATTTCAAAACCCTATTTGCCAGAATTGACGCAATACAAGGCCTTACCGGAGCAGGAGTTGTGTATATCGACAGTAAATTTAATATTGTCGAGCTGCGTAAATTTGAAGCGATATGCCAGATTAATCCTATCAAAATCATTTTGCGAGAGCCCCCAGCTCAAATGAACCAATCGTCTTTTGCTGCGCACCTAAAAGGGAGTCAAGGTAATATTCGAGAGTCTAGGCTGGTATCCGAAGTTGCAGGTACAGTATTAAGTTGTGGTGCAGCGGTTATTGGGTGGACTGTTGTATTAGGTAGCAGTGCAGCAGTACCTTTAACTGGTGGTACGAGCGCTGCTATTACTTATTTAGCTGTCGGCGCTTCAGCTGCTAGCTCTGCTCAATGTCTTAATGGTTTATATAGATCGCTTAATGAAGTAAACAATCCTGAAATGAACGATTATTTAGATTCGCAAGAATGGTATACAAATACAGCGACAGCGATTGATTTAGTATCTTTAGCTGGTGCTGGAGCAGCATCTGTAGCGACCATTAAAACTATTAAAATGATGAAGTTAAGTACTTCAAAGAGTTCTATAGAAATATTGAAAGGGCTATCTAGGCCTGAACGAAGAAGATTAAACCAAGAAATTGCTCGACTTAACATTCCAGGGGCTTCAGGACGCCTCATAAAGTCTTTAAGTAGAAAAGGTGTGGTTAAAAAGTATACAGGGATTCAAATTACAGATGCATTTCGATTGCAGTTAAGAGATGCTGTTGGTGCCTCATTAAGTTTTACTGGAAGTGCGATGTCAGGAACAATTAAAACTTTAGCTGTGGGAATATACGAAGAGGTTATGGACTGATGAAACCAAGTAATGTCCCTAAAAGTGATAATGATATCGTCGGGTTACTACCCCCTACCAAATCGATTTTAGCTTTTCTGTTATCAACAATGTCGATGTTGTTTTCGATTGGAACTCTTAATTATATTATTCTTAGGTTTTATTTGAACTTCTCAATAGAGGGAGAGTTACTTTACCTGCTTGTCACAACAATTATTTTTTGTGGGTTTAATTTTGCTGTTACCAGAGGCTCTTTCTTTGCAGCGACAATGTTCAAGTATTATCTTACAGTTCTATTCATTATCTTTTTACCGTCAGTTTTACTCATGGACTCACAAAAGCAATCAATTCCAATCTATTTTCTAGGCATGGCTTGTGCGCTATTAACTTTTTGGGCCCTAAATAACAAACACTACCAAATTTTTGTCCAGTACCAGTTTGATGCAGTAGAAGATCGTAAAGAAGCCTTAGCCGAGTTAGAAGCGGAGATAAAAGCATCTAATTCAAAGATGAAATAATTGCTTAAACCATAGATAACTTAATGAAAAGGAGTGGTAAGTTTTTTGTTCTCTTACTCTATATAGCTTTAACCTCTCAATTATCGCATCACAGTAGTGTCATAAAAGGGCTTTATCCTCAATTCAGTTTGCCTAACTGAACTTGCTACTTTGAAAAAACTTAAACGCTATCAATATGAACGTTATGCTGTGTTATGCAAAGTCACTTATCGAGATGACTTTTCGCCTGAAAAGCTAGGTTTTTCTCATGAGCATTATCGTGAAATTGCCAATCGCTGGGGTAACGTTTGCGCACGTATTTTGTGGCGTGAAGATAAAAAAGAAGTGCTGGTGGTATTTCGCGGTTCTCAAACCATGAATGAGTGGCTGATAAACTGCCAGTGCTGGCCTAAAGCCAAACAGTTTGCTGATACTAAGTATAATGTCCATGCTGGATATGATTATTTATTAGAGCAGAAAACCAATCCGAACCCGCCTCATTACGATCCCAATATCAGTTTGTTTTCTCAACTGCAGATGGTGTTATACCCATTGATTGTAGCGGGTAAAAGAATATCCCTGACAGGGCACTCTTCAGGCGGCTCAATGGCAATTTTAGCCGCTGACAGATTAGAGCGCTTATACCCGAACTCAATTAAACGTGTGGTGACCTTTGGCCAGCCTTCTCCTGGTTTTAAGAGTTTCCAAAAAGCGTATTTATTACAACGGCGTACTTATCGTATTTGCTGTGATATCGACGTAGTGACTTTTTTGCCGCCTCTTCCGGGTATTTTCTTTCATGTGGGTAAAATGCTCTGGCTGCATAACGAACGTATCTATGAAAATACGCCGCCGATAAAACGCTTTTTGATGAGCTTTGTAAGCTGGATTGTGTCGCCGTTTGCTTTTCATTACATGCATAAGTACATTCGTAATAAAGATTTTTTTGATGATATTTAAGGGTGACTCTGCTGGTGTGGTAGCTTAAGCTATTGCTGATCGTAGACGCCAACTTTAGCGATATTGCTGGCGAGATAATAACAATAATAAAAGGACTTCCTCTGTGTCAGACACCCAGTTTAGCCTAAACCTTACCCCAAGGTTTTGTGAAACCGATGCCTTAGGGCATATCAATAATACCGTCATTCCAGTGTGGTTTGAGGCCGCACGAGATCCTGTGTTTGATATTGTTAATCCAGGGCAAGATCTAACTAAATGGAACATGATTATTGCGGGATTTAATATTGTCTTTAATGCGCCGACTTTTTATGGCACTGACGTGACAGTCAAGACTCACATTAGCCGAGTAGGTAACAGTAGTTTTGAAATTGCACAAAGCTGTTGGCAAAATGGCCGCCAAACTGCAGAAGCGAAAACCACTATGGTGCATTACAACTATCAGACGGAAAAGAGTCAACCAATGTTGGATGAGGTTAAGGTGCAGCTTGCTGCCTTAACGGGTGAGTGATAACGCAATTGCAGATTTGATTTCTCGTTATCAGGTGTCACTGATCAATATCGTGGCAACACAAAGCTTGGGCAGTTACAGTGTTGGGTTGTTATAGCTAAAGCAAGTTGAATCAAATTTAAAGAGCCGCATTAACAGTGATGTTATGCGGCTTTTCTTCGCAATTTATTCGGTGACGATTGAAGCTTTACTCGATGATTACTCGATAAGTACCCAATAACTATCTAATAACCACCTAATAACGACCCAATAGCTACCCAATAGCTACTCACTCGGTTCAGCGTGCTGCTTGAGGGCATCTAATAGCTCAGGCGTTAAAGTGGCTTTTTGACCTGTTTTAAAGTTAAACATCACTACGTTAGCCGTTCCCGTTGTTGTCACTGCTTGTTGCGCTTTACTGAAAATACGGTAATGCATGACAAAACGATCTTGTTGAATATCACTGATGCTGACACTGACTAGCAAGGTGTCTGGAAAGGTGACTGGGCGTTTATAGCGAGCATGAGTCTCGCTGAGTACTGGGCCTATGGATGTCTTAGCAAGATCGTCCATCATATTAATTTGGCTGAAAAAATCGATTCTTGCGGTTTCAAAGTAACGAAAATACACCACGTTATTGACATGGTTTAATGCGTCCATTTCGCCCCATGCCACTGGAATTTCAGTGATAATTGAATGCTGCTGAATAAACTGTTCCATTGTATTGGCTGTCCCTTTTAAAGTTAAACGCTTGTTTGATTTTTATTCAGAGTAACAGGCAATGAAGGCTTCAACAAGCTGGGAATATTTTGCTATCAAAAGAGCAATATGTTTTGATGATGTTAAACAATGTTTTGCTATGGAATGCATCGATTGAAATCAATAAATTATCCTCGCCTTATGCAGCTTTTGTATAAACCGGGAATCACATTAGCAAGTTTGCCAAGCGCAATATTGGGCTATCTTAAATCCGTCATCAATAAGTTAACAGTGGCACAAAAGCTGTACTTCATCGCCTTCCTTTTGATGTTTACCACCGATGGAGTGACTATGGTGGGGATCATTGCCATGATTGCAATGATGATTGAGTTTTGGCCATTGTTTTCTAAGACTTGGCATAGCTTGGCAGGGAAAGCCTTTCTGCTGCTGTTTTACGCCATTATTGCTAACTTTTCGTTGGTGTGGGCAGCCTCTGTCGTTAATGAAGTTTCAGGTGTTGATGCGGATCATTTAACTTATACCCACAATTTAGTGATTTTGTTGTATATGCCTGTATGGTTCGTATTGGTGAGCGGCGTCGCCTTAATGCTGCTGCAAGCTGTCATCCCAATTTATTTTGTATTGATGCCAGTACTTAGCTTGCTTGGCGTTAAATCTATACGTTTTACTAATAGTGAGCATTATCGAAAACGCACGATATTGCTACGAATGATATTGGCGTATGTGGTGTTAGCTAACCTGTATTTATTAAGTGATATTGAAAACACCTTTGAAAGTAGTGATCCCAGAGCAAAAATGATCAAATTGTTAGAAGAGGAAACAGGTGAAAAACCTGAAGATATTGATGCGGGTTTGCAAAAGCTCTCAGCCGTTGGTGCGAAAATTGTCGAAGCTAATGCTGAGGGAGAGGCTAAGGGAGAGGCTAAGGGAGAGGCTGAAACAACTTTAGCTGCTGAGAATAATGACATAGAAAACCTTAGCTCTACTGAGCCAGCACCTATGCCTGATTCTGTGACTGCAACTTCTAACGAAGATACTCCTCCAGATATGGCCTCGAGCACTCAAAAGGTGATTGAGGATGCGGTTCAACAATCAATTAAACAAGTGCAGCAAAACGAAGTGAAGCGTTTGAGTGTTGGGGCAGATGAAGCGGCTGAGCGACGTTACGATATTATTCGAGAGAGTTATCGCTTGATGGTAAGAATGACGATTGCCAATTTTATTTATTATTTTGAGGGTAATCAATTTTCTCGCTGTGAGTCTCAATTGAATAGTAAAGTGATTGAGTTAAATGACTATGAGATTTTAGAAATTACCCCCACTGACGCAAAAGCTAGTCGTTATGGTTACGAGTTTTTGGTTAAAGCTTGTGTTTCACCCGCATTTCCAGCAAAGAGTTAGCCATGAAAATGTTCAGCACCAGTAATTCGCCTATGGTTATTCGCTGGGGCTTTAGTTGCTTTCTTGCACTCATAAGTCATTTAGCTTTTGCCAATACGGATATCACAGTGGATCAAAGTTTAAGTGACATCACTAAAGGCAACATTGCAACTGCGATTGTGTTGTCGGATGCGGGCTTAGTGACCTTAGGGGTTGTCAATTTTGATCCCAGTAACATTGTGGATCTGGATAATATCGATACTGGGTCTAAAGAATCCATTCAACGCCGCAAGGAATTAAGTGTTTACTCAATCCCTTGGGAAAGCAATTGGCTTGAGCTATCACCTGATTGGCAAACGGCCAGCTTTGTGAAGTTATCATTTATTAATTCGAAACAATCTTTACAGCTCTCTGATCAAGCGAACATGACTGAAAAGCTCGATGAAAAGAGTTATCTATTATCTGCTGAGCAGCGCTGGCGGTATGAGTTATCTTCGAATTGGTGGTTGCAGCTTGGCCTAGGTGGTCATTATATTTGGTATCGAAATCATTTTGACTATAGCCCAGCACTTGAGGGACTGCGTCAAGACTTTGATGGTGAGGTATTTAATACTTCTTACGATGCCTGGATGGTAGATCCTACGCTTGAATTACATTATCAAGGTACGCTTTGGGAAAATAAGTGGCAGTTTATAAGCCGTGTTAATTACGCTTTTGGCAATATCGTCAATGCAGACTCACCTGAACAAACAGGTACTCCCCATGTTGGCCGTTTTAGTAATACATTTATTTATCATTACCCACTGCCTGAGCTGATGAGTTATCGCAATGAAATGCGCTTTTTATTTAAGCGAATAGACTTGACCGGTGATGCAGTCGATAGCATGGGAACCAATCATTATTATGAAACGGGTTTAGGTTGGCTCGTTGAAACGCCGTCTTTATCATCATGGTTAACCAACATTGGTATTGGTGTGACGGTGAATATTGATAGCGTGTTAAGTGGCGGCAGTGTGGTGTTGCTTTTTAATGAAGAGATTTAACCCACTAGAGTTATGTGCCAGATAATAAAAAACGACCTTTGGGTCGTTTTTTATTAGGCGTTAAGCGCGTATGGGTTACAACGCTGAATTTGCAGGCTTAGCAATCAATAGGTAAAGCCGAGAAATCGCTAATTTGTGCAAACTTAGCGGTTTTTTGATTGTCAAAACGCACCATTTGGCAAGTATGTAACCCTGCTGCGTCAGCGGCTTTTAACTCTTCAATCACATCAGAGATAAACAAGACTTGTTTAGGACTTAAGCTCACGGTATTAAGAATATTACAGTAAGCTTGTTTATCTAACTTGTTACCCGTACGGGTATCAAAATGACCGCTGAATTTAGGTGTTAAATCACCTGCATCGCTGTGACTGAATAGCATTTTTTGCGCTTCAGCTGAGCCAGAAGAGAAACTGTAAATACGGATGTTTGCCGCTTCAATTCGTGGAATCGCATCGATAAAATCCGGGTAGATATGACCAGTAAATTCACCACTAGCGTATCCCTGTTTCCAAATTAGCCCTTGAAGGGTCTTAAGTGGTGTCGCTTTACGGTCTTCATCAATCCACTGTGACAGGATTTCTGTAACACGTTCGATAGAGGCGTCTTGTTCTAAAGCAAGATCACGTACGTCACTAATACAGTATTCAACCAATGGGTTATGTTGATTCTTACTCAGAAAATCGCCCATGGCTTTTTTTGAATAAGGGAATAGTACATCGTGAATAAAATCTAGATCAGTCGTGGTGCCAGCTGTATCTACGATAATCGCTCTAATACCCATAGTGTCTACGTACTCCAATCCTTAAATGTGCTTGCTCAAGATCCTAAGCTTTATTAGGTCTGATGGCTAGTCAATTTGTAATAACAAAGTAGAGGAATACTCAAATCAATGATATTCCACTGTAATTTGCTGCCAATGTTGCTAACTTTAGGTATTATGAATAGATAAAAGCCAAGTTCACACTCAGCAAGCAAAAGGGGAGCCGCTATGATTTCAAAATGGGCAAAACGATTTTTTCAGATGGCTGAGCTTGTAGGATCATGGAGTAAAGATCCGTCAACTCAAGTGGGTGCGGTGATCACTAAGCATAATCGGATTGTTTCTGTCGGTTTTAATGGTTATCCCCATGGGATTTCTGACAGCGCTGAAACTGATGATCGTGATATGAAGTTACTCAAGACCTTGCACGCAGAAGAGAATGCGATTTTATTTGCTAAGCGTGATCTTGATGGCTGCGATATTTGGGTGACCCATTTCCCGTGTCCTAATTGTGCTGCAAAGATCATTCAAACAGGGATTACTGGGGTATATTGCCCAGAGCAAAGCCAAGATTTCTTATCTCGCTGGGGCGATAAAATTAAAATTAGCCAAGATATGTTTTTGCAAGCAGGTGTTAAAGTGAATTGGTTACCTGTTGATGCATTAAAAGACGAGTAATCAATTTGGCTTGTAGCGTTTTTAGATGATTAATGCCGACAAATGTCGGCATTTTATTAGGCTTTAAAGCAAGCTCAAGTGTTAATATCTATACTGATTAACAGCCGATATCGGCGCTAATCCCTCCCAATTTTGATTCAACAGCGTAAGCTTTACTGTTCGACATCCCAGGCAATATATTGAGTCCAGTTCTTGATTCAACTTGGTCTATCGTGACTTCTTTATTGCAGTAATAATCATTACGCCCACTATTTTGCTCCATGATAAATCCGCTTGCTTTGACGTATCCTGAATGACTAATCGTTGCGACAACTTTAAAGTACCCCGAAGGGATTCGATGGTTTTCGTCGGCTTGAGGCAGCGTACCAAAGTAATATTCATATAATGGACCAGTGACGACATAAACTTGCTTTCCACTTCGGGCTAAGTTGCGAACCGCTGTTTCCAGTCTGACCCATGGGCCTTGGTTTAAATTAGAACTTTGCGGAGTGATATTTGATAAATAATTTGTTTGGCTCCACGAACTGGTATTACTAAAGCTTGCTAGAGGCACTTGATGGCCTCTGTCAGTCTGTAATATTGCATGCGCATCTTTGTAATCACTGGCTTCTAGCGTATAAGCGCTAGCTATATTGGGGTCTGATTTCCAACTGCGTGAGCGACTTGGTCCATCAATACTGTTTGGGGTGACTTTATAAGCTACCCAGTCGGCAAATTTAGTCGTGCGGTTATTACTCATTGTATATATAGCACGATTAATCAGATCGTTATTTGATGCAGCACCACTGGGACAACCGTAGCGACTGCAATTATCAGCCGCGAATGCTGTATGACTAATCAGTAATGCACCAAGTAAGAAAAATATCCTCATTTTTAGTCCTTTTAAAATAGTAGATAAGTTGACGCTAATGTTCTGTGCAGATAGGTATGACAAAGGTGTGACGTTTTTAAGAAAGTGAGTGCTAGGGGTTAAGCTGTGAATTTATGAATCGTAAAGTAACCCGTTATTTTACGTGTCTATTTATGGTTAATGGTTAAGCAAAAAATGTATTAGCATCGACTTTTTCATTAGAAAAAAATCAGAAAATTATGACGATTTTATTACTTAGGTCGCATTAATTTTGATTATTTTTAAAACTGTGAACTACCTCCTTAGATATATCTTTTCAAAAAGTATTTACAAATGTATATATATGAATAGTTATATATATGGTTCATCATATGTGTTGTGTTCAAAGGGGATTGAGATGAGCAATAAAGTAGATACAGGTAGAAGAGCGTTATTAAAAACCTCGGTGGCAGGTGCTGCACTGTCTGGGATCGGATGTAGTAGTTCGAGTTCAATTGAACCTGTGATGAAGGGAATTGAGCATGAGTTACCAGCTGCTGATACAGTGACTGGTACAGGTCAGTGGGTCGGCACAACCTGCCAAGGCTGTACTTCTTGGTGTGCTAAACAAGTGTATGTAATGGATGGCAGAGCAGTAAAAATACGAGGAAATGTTAATTCAAAAGTACATGGTGAAGCGAGTTGCCCTAGACAGCATTTAAGTCTTCAACAAGTGTATGACCCAGATCGGGTAAAAACACCACTTATGCGAACCAACCCTAAAAAGGGTAAAGAGCATGATCCAATGTTTAAGCCTATTTCGTGGGATAAGGCATTAGATTTACTTGCAGATAAAATCCTTGCTCTAAGAGCCGCAGATGAATCTCATAAATACGCCTTACTTCGTGGACGCTATTCTCATATCAATGAACTGATGTATAAGCATCTTACTCAGATGATTGGTTCACCGAATAATATCTCTCACAGTTCAATTTGTGCAGAAGCCCATAAAATGGGGCCTTACTATCAAGATGGTAACTGGGGCTACAACCAGTACGATGTTGAAAATACCAAATTTATTCTTTCATTTGGTGCTGACCCCATTGCGAGTAACCGTCAAGTTTCATACTACTCAAAGACATGGGGCGCAGCATTAGATAGCGCTAAAGTTGTGGTCGTCGATCCTCGTTTGTCAGTATCAGCCAGTAAGGCACATAAGTGGATCCCAATTGAACCTGCCCAAGACAGTGTACTAGCCTTAGCCATTGCCCATGTTGCCTTGGTTGAAGGTCTGTGGCATAAGCCGTTTGTGGGGGATTTTGCTAATAAGCAAAACCAGTTTATTGCGGGTCAATACGTTGATGCTGCATTTAATGAGCTACATACTCATGGCGTGGTTGATTGGTGGAACATCAGCTTAAAAGATTACACTCCTGAGTGGGCAGAGTCTGTCACTAATATTCCTGCTGATACCATTATCAATATTGCGCGCGATATGGGTAAAGCGGCCCCCGCAGTACAAGTGTGGACATCTCGTGGTGCTGTTATGCACACCCGTGGTACTTACACTTCACTTGCTTGTCATGCATTAAATGGTTTATTTGGTGGTATTGATAATAAAGGCGGTTTATTCCCTGCTAATAAAATCAAGCTGAATAAGAGCTTCCCTGATTCGAAACCTTACCTTGATGCGGTGGCAAAAAAAGGGGTTAAGCACCCTAAAATTGACCAGCGTGGCACCTTAGCGTTTCCTGCGCTTAAAAAAGGTAAGCCAGGCGGTGGTGTTGTCACCAGCAATACGCCTAACGGCATGCTAAGTGCTGATCCGTATGACATTAAAGTCATGTTGGCATACTTCAACAACTTTAATTTCTCATCACCTGAAGGCCAGCGTTGGAATGAAGCATTAAGCCAACTCGACTTTATGGCTCATGTGACCACCAATATTTCAGAATTCAGTTGGTTTGCAGACATCATATTACCTGCTAACCATCATATGTTTGAAAAGTGGGGCGTATTGGATTCTATTGGTAATGGTGTCCATCAAGTATCGGTACAGCAACCGTCGATAGATCGTTTATGGAATACCAAAGACGATGAGTCAGAAATCCCTTATTTATTAGCAAAAAAACTGGCTGATAAAGGGTTTGATATGCCTTGGCGTTATATCAACGAGCAGTTACTGGACCCAGAAACGAAGCAGCCTGCAAAAACTGAAAAAGACTTTGGTGAGCTATTGGTGAAATACGTGACGTCACCATTATGGACTGACGGTGCTGCCAAATATGGTGACAACATGACGTCTTGGAAAGAATTCACCGATAAAGGCGTGTGGAATAGTCACCCTTATGAACTGAAAAGCCGCTGGGGTAAGTTTAAAACTGAAACCCATAAGTTTGAGTTTTACAGTAAAACCCTTGAGAAAGCCCTCAACAAGCATGCAAAAAATCATCACGTCAGTGTTGATGACGTAATGAAAGCGTGTGACTACCATGCCAGAGGAAAAGAGGTATTTGTACCGCATTACGAAGATCCTTATCGCTTTGGTGACGAGAAACAATATCCATTACTGCTAGTGGATCAAAAATCTCGTTTAAGCAAAGAAGGCCGCTCAGCTAATACATCATGGTTCCATGAATTTAAAGATGTCGATCCTGGGGATATTGCCAACGAGGACACGGCAAAGATTAACCCGATAGATGGTGAAAAGCTCGGCCTTAAAACCGGTGATGCGATTGTGGTTACCAGCCCTGTAGGTGAACTGACATGTACCGTCGCGCTTTGGGAAGGAGTGAGACCTGGCACTGTGGCTAAATGTTTTGGTCAAGGGCATTGGGCTTATGGCCGCCATGCGAGCAAAACATTTGGTAAAGAAGCGAGAGGTGGTTCAAACAACGACATCATCGCAGATAGATATGACAGATTAAGTGGGGCATCTGCTTTCTATGGTCATATTCGCATTAACGTAAAAAAAGCCTGAGGTAAGAGATTATGAGACTCGGAATGGTAATTGACCTACAAAAATGCGTAGGTTGCGGTGGCTGTGATTTAGCCTGTAAAACCGAAAATAACACTGCTGATGGCGTCAAATGGTCGGATCATATTACTAAAACAGAAGGGCGCTTCCCTGATGTGAAGTACAGCTATATTCCAACTATGTGTAATCACTGTACTAATGCTGCCTGTGTTGAAGTGTGTCCAACAGGTGCAATGTATAAAGACAAGCGTGGATTAACGCTGCAAGATAATGATAAATGTATTGGTTGCAGGAAGTGTGAACGTGCTTGTCCATATGGCGTGATTAGCTATAACAAACAAGTACCGCACCGTGATTGGCAAGATGATGAAGCCTTGATCGCTGGAGCTACGGCATCACCACATGGGTTATTGAAGAAGGTGGATATTAACACCTTCCCGTATATGAATCCTGAGCGTGGTGATACCTATCCTGAAGTTCGCCCAAGAAGAACCACTGAAAAGTGTACCTTGTGTGATCATCGATTAGATAAGGGATTGAGCCCAGCTTGTGTGACGGCATGCCCATCAGGTGCAAGAGTATTTGGAGACTTTGACGATCCAGCCAGTGAGGTGGCACGTTTGATAAAAATGAACCCTTCACAACAATTGAATGTTGATGCTGGTACTAAACCGAATGTGTATTACATTCGCAGCTTTAATGTCAAAACCCTGTATTAACGTTACTGTAGAAAAAGAGATGCTAGGTTCGCCAGCCTCTCTTTTTCGTATTTTCTGTTATTTATTTTGTCGAACCACAACATAATATTTGAGGTCTATCTTCATTTTTACCGACTAAATTGAGTTTTGCTAGCGGGCCTGCAACCAGTGCTTTATTGCCATTATAGGTTTCTGATAATACTGTTTTTGCCCAAGATGGCAGCTGCGTATTGATAGAATAATAAATCCATTGTCCCTGTCGACGGTTTACCACAAGACCCGCTGTTTTTAGTAGAGCAAGATTACGGGATATTTTAGGCTGTATTTCATCTAGTGCTTCGGTAAATTCACACACACATAGCTCTTTTTCTGCAATTAAGAGCATCACAATGGATAGACGTATTGGGTCTGATAAAGATTTAAAAAGGCCAATGGGTGTTAGCTGAGAAGTCATGGTCTAAACAGGTTGAAAAATTTTGGTCACCTTATGAGTTTTAAGCCATTTAGTCAATTCAAAAATATTGAGCTGATGCGAGTTGTAGTGAGCCTATAGAGCGACTATAGACCAACTATAGCCCAATAAGAGGGAGTACTAATTCCCTCTTCAGATGTTGATATTAATGCAGGATTATTGATGAACTAGCACACCATTTTTGACGACATCTTTACACGGATTCACTCCATAGGCGTAGGCCAATTGAGCTGGTGTGGCAATATCCCAAAGACAGAAATCGGCCTGCATACCTTGTACAAGCATACCAACATTTTGTTCTATTCCTAACGCTTTAGCTGCGTTTACCGTTACTCCTTTTAATGCTTCTTCTGGAGTGAGTTTGAATAAAGTGCAAGCCATGTTCAACATCAATAAGGTGGAACAAATAGGCGATGAGCCAGGGTTAAAGTCGCTAGCAACCACAATCGGCACGTTATATTGACGTAATAGTTCAATCGGTGGCATTTTCGTTTCACGCAGAAAATAAAACGCTCCAGGTAGCAAGGTGGCGCAGGTGCCACTTTCTGCAAGTGCTTTAACGCCAGCTTCATCGAGGTATTCAATATGATCGACTGATTTTGCGCCCAACTTAGCGGCCATCGTCGAACCGCCCATATTAGACAGTTGCTCGGCATGAAGTTTTATTTCGAGGCCTGCCGTTTTTGCGGCAGTTAATACTCGCTCTGTTTGGTCAAGGTTGAAGGCAATGTTTTCACAAAAAACATCAGCAGCATCAGCAAGATTTTGTTCAATAACGGCAGGTAACATCTCGTTAATGACGAGATCCACATAGGCCTCATTATCATGTTTATATTCTGGTGGAATAGCATGAGCGCCAAGAAAAGTTGTTTTTACATCGACATGATGATTGCGCCCTAGTTCACGTGCAACCTTGAGTAATTTCACTTCAGTCTCGGTATTTAATCCGTAGCCTGATTTAATCTCAACTGTCGTCACCCCTTCTTTGGCTAGAGCATTGAGGCGTTGACGGCCGAGATCGAATAATTCAGCGTCTTCCGCTTCACGGCAAGCATTAACTGTTGAAATGATACCTCCTCCAGCACGAGCAATATCTTCATAGCTTGCGCCTTCAAGTCGCATTTCAAACTCGTTGGCACGGTTGCCTGCGAACACTAAATGAGTATGGGCATCAATAAGGCCAGGGGTTATCCATCCGCCACGACCACGATATACGGGCATATCAAATACATCAAAGTCAGGTAATTCTTTGCGCGGTCCAAGCCAAGCAATTTTGCCGTCTTTAACTGCAATAGCGGCATCAGTGATAGCGCCATAAGCTGCTGAATTATCTGGATCCATAGTAGCAATATTAACGTCAATCCAAACGTGGTCCCACGACATGGCAACTCCTGAGCGTAAAATTAATTATTCGATTAAGGCAAAACAATACTTGTTTTAACTTGTATATACAAGGTAAGGTTAACGCCGAGTTTTTAATCGTAACGTGGGTTAATTCACCAAAATAAGCAAGTTTTAGGCAGTTCTACTCATGAAAACCCTATCGCTTGCCACTAATAACCCTCTAGCGCGTGCAACTACAACACATTTTACTCAAATGGATAAGACGATGGCTCTAGCAAAATTTGCACAAATTAAGCAGTACATTCTAGCTCGTATTGAAGCGGGCGAGTGGCGAGAAAATGATCGTGTGCCATCTGAAAATCAGTTAACCGAGTTAATGGGTTGCAGCCGAATGACAGCTCGCCGCGCGTTAACTGAGTTAGTTGAATCTGGTGTGTTAGAGCGCAGTCAAGGCTTAGGTACATTTGTTGCGGGGCTTAAATCGCAGTCTTCGCTATTAGCCATTCGCAATATTGCCGATGAGATTAAAGACAGGGGGCATGGCTACAGTGTTAAGCAACTTGAATTGGCACAAGTAAGTGCACCCAGTGCAGTGGCTATCTCGTTAGGGCTTGAAGAAGGCAGCCCAGTATTTTATTCAGTTTTGGTGCATTGCGAACAAGATAAACCTTTGCAAGTGGAAGAGCGTTATGTGAATCCGCAAATGATCCCCGATTATTTAAAACAAGATTTCAATCTGCTTACGCCTCACGAGTATTTATCTAAAGTCGCTCCCTTAACCGAAGCTCGTCATACCATTGAAGCCGTTATTGCCAATGAGCAAACCCAACAGCGTTTAGCCATTGAGCCTACAGAACCTTGCTTACAAATTTTACGTCGCACTTGGTCTCGAAAAGGGGTGGTGAGTTTTGCTCGATTAACTCACCCCGGCAGTCAATTCAGACTAGGTGGTCATTTAACGTTTAACCGATAGATTGTCATTTATAAAAACAAAAAAGTCAGGCTTTAGCACCTTTGAGTGTTAACAGTTGAAGATAATTGAAGGAAATATAATGAGTAATAGACACGACCCTAGCCGTAATATTATCGCACCTCACGGCACGACACTCGCCTGTAAAAGCTGGTTAACTGAAGCTGCAATGCGGATGTTAATGAATAACTTACACCCAGATGTTGCTGAGCGACCTGAAGACTTAGTGGTTTATGGCGGTATTGGCCGCGCAGCTCGTGATTGGCAATGCTATGACAAAATTATTGAAGTGCTTCAACGTCTTGAAGACGATGAAACCTTACTTGTTCAGTCTGGTAAACCTGTTGGCGTATTTAAAACCCATGATAATGCACCGAGAGTGATTATTGCCAACTCAAACTTAGTTCCACACTGGGCTAATTGGGAGCACTTCAACGAGCTGGATAAAAAAGGCTTGGCAATGTACGGCCAAATGACCGCAGGCTCGTGGATTTATATTGGTACTCAAGGGATTGTTCAAGGCACTTACGAGACCTTTGTCGCGATGGCAAAACAGCACTTTGAAGGCAATGCAGCAGGTAAGTGGATTTTAACGGGCGGCCTGGGTGGTATGGGCGGCGCACAACCCCTTGCTGGCACCATGGCGGGTTATTCAGTATTGGCATGTGAAGTCGATGAAACGCGTATTGATTTCCGTCTGCGCACTCGTTATGTGGATAAGAAAGCGACCTCATTAGATGAGGCTTTGGCCATGATTGATGAAGCTAATGCCATTGGTAAACCTGTTTCTGTCGGACTACTCGCTAATGCTGCTGACATTTTTGCGGAATTAGTTGAGCGCGGTGTGACGCCAGATGTGGTCACTGACCAAACATCTGCGCACGATCCATTAAATGGTTATTTGCCTCAAGGCTGGACGTTAGAGCACGCTGCTGAAATGCGTAAAACTGACGAATCTGCTGTAGTTAAAGCGGCTAAACAATCGATGGCTGTTCAAGTTAACGCGATGCTAGCGCTGCAAGCTGCAGGCGCGGCTACCACCGATTACGGTAATAATATTCGTCAGATGGCATTTGAAGAAGGCGTTGAAAATGCCTTTGATTTCCCAGGTTTTGTTCCTGCATATGTGCGTCCATTATTTTGTGAAGGGATTGGCCCTTTCCGTTGGGTCGCTTTATCTGGTGATCCTGAAGATATTTATAAAACCGATGCCAAGGTAAAAGAGTTAATTCCTGATAACCCGCATTTGCATAATTGGTTAGATATGGCCCGTGAGCGTATTGAGTTTCAAGGGTTACCGGCGCGAATTTGCTGGGTAGGGCTAAAAGACCGTGCACGTTTAGCCTTAGCATTTAACGAAATGGTGAAAAATGGTGAATTATCTGCGCCGATTGTGATTGGACGTGATCATCTTGACTCTGGCTCTGTTGCTAGTCCAAACCGTGAAACGGAATCGATGCTTGATGGCTCTGATGCTGTATCAGACTGGCCACTAATGAATGCTTTATTAAATACTGCTAGCGGCGCAACTTGGGTGTCGCTGCACCATGGAGGTGGCGTTGGTATGGGCTTTAGTCAACATTCTGGTGTGGTGATTGTGGCAGATGGCAGTGATGACGCTGCTGCGTGTTTAGGACGCGTGTTGTGGAATGACCCAGCAACAGGTGTTATGCGACATGCTGATGCTGGTTACGATATCGCCATTGATTGCGCGAAAGAGCAAGGTCTAGATTTACCAATGCAAGGAGTGAAGTAATGACGGTAAAACATAGATTATTACTGAACCCAGGTACGCTATCACTGGCTCAGTTACGTAAAATTAGCCGTGCTTCAGTGAACATCACCTTAGCAGATGAAGCGATTGCAGACATCAATACCAGTGCTGGGTTAGTGCAACAAGTCTTAGATGAAGGCCGCACGGTTTATGGTATTAATACGGGCTTTGGCTTATTAGCCAACACTAAAATCGCGCCAGAAGATTTGCAATTACTGCAGCGCTCTATCGTGCTTTCTCATGCTGCTGGTACTGGGCAATATATGCAAGATGCCACTGTGCGATTGATGATGGTATTGAAGATTAACTCTCTGAGCCGTGGTTTTTCAGGTATCCGATTAGAGGTGATTAACTTTCTTATTCAGTTGGTCAATGCGGGTGTTTATCCATGTATTCCTGAAAAAGGCTCAGTTGGTGCATCAGGTGACTTAGCCCCCTTGTCACATATGTGTCTGCCGTTACTTGGTGAAGGTGAAATGAGCTACCAAGGTCAAATCATCACGGCGACAGAAGGGCTTGAAATTGCTGGGCTTGAGCCAATTGAGCTCGCTGCTAAAGAAGGTTTAGCTTTATTAAATGGCACCCAAGCATCAACAGCATTGGCGCTTGAAGGGTTATTCCACGCTGAAGACCTCTTTGCTGCCAGTTCCGTTATTGGTGCAATGAGTGTCGAGGCTGCCATGGGCAGTCGCAGTCCATTTGATGCACGTATTCATGCTGCACGAGGCCAAAAAGGTCAAATTGACTCAGCAGCTATTTTCCGTCATTTGCTAGGTGATGAGTCTGAGATTAGCCAAAGCCATGTTGATTGCGAAAAAGTACAAGATCCCTATTCACTGCGCTGCCAGCCACAGGTATTAGGGGCATGCTTAACCCAAATACGTCATGCGGCTGAGGTGTTAGCGGTTGAATCTAATGGTGTGACTGACAACCCATTAGTATTCCAAGATACAGGCGATATTATCTCTGGTGGTAACTTCCATGCGGAGCCTGTTGCTATGGCGGCCGATAACCTTGCTATTGCCATCGCCGAACTGGGATCGATAGCTGAGCGTCGTATTGCGCTACTGATTGACTCTAGCTTGTCAAAACTACCGCCATTTTTGGTGGAAAATGGTGGGGTTAACTCTGGCTTTATGATTGCTCAAGTGACAGCTGCGGCGCTGGCATCAGAGAACAAAACTTATGCTCACCCAGCATCAGTAGACAGTCTGCCGACGTCTGCCAACCAAGAAGATCATGTTTCGATGGCTACATTTGCTGCTCGACGTTTGCGTGATATGTCTGAAAATACACGAGGTGTATTGGCGGTTGAATTACTTGCTGCGGCGCAAGGGCTTGATTTCCGCAAGCCATTACAGCCAAGTAAAGCTGTAGCGAGTGCGAAAGCGCAGTTACGAGAAGTTGTTGAGTATTATGATAAAGACCGTTTCTTTGCGCCTGATATCGATAATGCAACAGACTTGCTATACAGCGCGAGTTTTAACCGTTATCTGCCTGCGGGTTTATTGGCGAGCTTTTAAATGTCGATGATGTAGTGCGTTGACTAAGTGAGAGTGATAACAAAAAGGACCGCAAGGTCCTTTTTATTAGAGATTTTTATTAGAGATTTTTATTAGGGATTTTTATTGGGGAAATATTACATGGTGACACCAATGGATATGACCGCTGCTTCTGAGTTGGTATCGTAACCTGCACCAATCACAAAGCCATTCATAATGGTGTATCTGAGGCCGACTTCCGCTCCCCAGTCCTTTTGACGTTCACGCTCCCAAACAGGCTCAGCACCAACAATCAGTGGGACGATATTATCTGTGGTGTTTTCTTCGTAGATAAACGCCGTGGCGCCAGCATACACACTCAAATCTTGAGTTAAGCTATAGCTCAAACCAAAACGCCACATGTACTCTTTAGCATAGCCTTCGCCAGGTTCTGGAACATCAATATCGTACTCACTGCCCCATGCATAGCCGATATAGTATCCCCAATCCGCATAATCAGGGTCAAAGTGTTTGGCTGCAATAGTGACACCAAACATGTCACCACGAGTATCAATATAGTCGACTAATAGGGCAACAGAAGGCTTGAACTGTTGAGGTTCCTCTGTGCTTGCTTGGGCGTGTTGGCTATATGCGACTAAGCTAAAAGTGAATAGTAAAGTGAGCCAAATTTGTTTCATGTAAACCTCTACCTGATTAGATGGCGCTATTGTTAGTTGCTAGAGGCTGGAGGTCAATAATTGCGCGTATCTTTCACGACATTGTCGTTGATTTTGGGTTAATTGTTAGCGACTTGTTTCATGTCAGTGAGCGGTTTTATGTATCAGTGTCATATAATTGATTATCATTGCTCTTGCGAGAAATATGCTATGTTAGTCAGTGTTTTCAAGTGCTAAAGGAATCAATAGTGGATAACGAGTTACGTTCAGATATCGCCGCATGGTTATTAGAAGTTGGGGTAAATAGCCAGCCGTCAGATGGCCTCGCAACCTCAATTTTATTGTTTGCTAGTCTACTGATTGCAGCGATTGCTTATTACATTACTCGCAAGGTGTTTGTGAAAGCGGTCAATGCCATGATCCGTAAGTCAGCAGTGACTTGGGATGATATCTTTATGCGCTACGGCGTATTGGAGAAGTTAGCGCTATTGATCCCCATAATGGTATTAGATTTGTTGATACCCATTATTCTGACTCACCAAGACTTGCTTGGCACTATTATTGACCGAGCCATGAGTGTTCTCGTGGTTATTTTTGTTATCCGAGCTATTTATTCATGCCTTGATGCTGTGAATGAAATTGCCGATGTCAGACAGATTAGTCGCCGACTACCGGTTAAAAGTTTCGTGCAGCTTTTTAAACTGTTTCTCTTCTTTATTGGTTTTATCATTTCAATCTCTGTTATTGCGGATCAGTCGCCAATCTATTTCTTGAGTGGTTTAGGTGTTGCGACAGGTTTAGTGATGTTGGTATTTAGAGATACCATTTTAGGGTTTGTTGCAGGTATTCAGCTTGCAGCTAACCGCATGGTGAGTAAAGGTGACTGGATCCAAATGGATAAATACGGCGCCGACGGTGCTGTTGACGAGGTCTCTTTAAATACCGTGAAGGTGCGTAATTGGGATAACACGATCACGATGATCCCAGCTTATGCATTGGTGTCTGATGCGTTTAAAAATTGGCGTGGAATGTCAGAAAAGGGCGGGCGCCGAATCAAGCGCTCACTCAATATCGACGTTAATAGTATTCACTTTTTAACCGAAGAAGATATGACGCGGTTATCTAAGGTGAACTACTTAAAAGACTATTTCCCGAAAATGGTGTCTGAAATTAACCATGCGAATGAACAAGTGAGCGATATTGAAATGCCAGTGAATGGCAGACGATTAACCAATGTCGGGACTTTCCGTGCTTATTTAGATGCTTACCTTAAAAATAATAATAAACTTCATAAGGATATGACCTTAATGGTGCGCCAATTAGCGCCAACGACTCAAGGTTTACCGATTGAGCTGTATGTGTTTACCAATGATACTCGTTGGGCATTTTATGAGGGAATACAAGCGGATATATTTGATCATATTTTTGCTATTCTGCCAGAATTTGGCTTGAAAGCATTCCAAAATCCGACAGGTGAAGATATTCGCAGCATCAAGCCTGAAAGCGCTGCACATTAATCTCATTACGCATAAAGTCGAGCTTAACTAGCTCGACTTTTTTGTTTTTGCAGGTATGTATTCTGGAATAACTTTAGGGTGCTGACCTGAAATTCCTCGAAAAAAATCTAAAATTTGATTCATATCTGCGGTCATATCGCCACTGGTATTCATCGGTTGATTAATCACAATGGTTTTACGAGCAAAGTCCAGACCGACAGTAATTATCGGAACTTTAGCTTTTGCGGCAATATGATAAAAGCCAGTTTTCCAACGTGTGACAGGGCTTCGAGTCCCTTCAGGAGCTAATGCCAATTTATATTGTGGATCTGCTGCAAACAATGTCACAGCGGCATCAACCATATTGTTATTTTTCCTTCGGTCTACTGGACTGCCACCTAATAATTTAAAGAACCAGCCCCAAGGGGGTAAAAACAATTGATGTTTGCCTAGAAAGTGAATTTTAATACCTAAGGCGAAACGGGCAATAATACCAATGATGAAATCCCAATTACTGGTATGTGGGCCAACGACCATAATGAACTGCCCTTGATGTGGTGCGCTCCCTTCAAATTGCCAGTGATTTATTTTGAGAAGCCATAAACAAAATTTGCGAAACATGGGGTATTTTCCAGTTTATTGTTACTATTTACGTTAGAATCTAACGATAAGATAATGAAATATTTTATGATTAATTCTGCAGTGCTAGTGAATGATATTAGTTTGTCACTCATAGAAAGTCAGATAATGAACGTGCTTATTTGGCCGAGAATAATCATACAAAAGTACTAAGTTGGCATGCCTTAAATGGAATATCAACACTTAGTCATGACAAGGAGAGTGTGTGAAGCACCTTACAATTTTTTGCCTTAGTGTAATGGCATACTGTATGTCGCCGCTAGTGCTGGCTGTCGCGAATGACGCTAAGGTTAACGATGATACTCAAGTGACTGCAGCTAAATCTAACAATGATGTTGTTTTGGCGGAGCAAACCGAACAAGTGCTGAAAACGGTTCCGTTAAAGCCGGTGACAGATCAAGTTGTAGAAACGGGGGCAATTTCGCCTGTCGAAAGCGAAACTGCGCCTGATAAAGTAGCAACTGCAGCGCAAGATGATGCTGTCAATGAACTCAAAAGCGAGGCAGAAAAGCAACCTGACATCTATACGCCGACAACCCCCGTCGCAGCAGTGGATATTAACCCTGAAGATACTGCCTCGATTTCCCTTGATGAGGTAAATGCGAATAGTGCTATTCCGACCGATAGGATCCGTGCGGTTATTTCGAATCAAGAAAAAGCATGGAACAGTGGTGATATTGATGCCTATATGCAAGGTTATTGGAAAAGCGATAAGTTGCGATTTGTGTCTAATGGTAAATACAATTATGGCTGGGACTCGATATTAAGTAGCTACAAACGCAGTTATCCGACACAAGAACGTATGGGGAAATTGAGCTTTAATGTACGTGAAATCAAAATGCTCAGTAATTATGCCGCACTCGTAGTTGGTCGTTGGACACTTGAGCGTGCGAAAGATAAACCCAGTGGCGTATTCACCTTATTAATCGAACGTATTGATGATAAATGGGTCATTACCCATGATCATTCTTCAGACTGATCACATGTTATTTGCACCATTAAATAGCTCCCGCCTCTAGTGCACAGGAGCTATTTTTTTCACGACTTTAGTCAGAAGCGAAGTCTTCAGACTGATCGCATGTTATTTGCACCATTAAATAGCTCCCGTTTTTAATGTACAGGAGCTAATCTTTGTCACGGCTTTAGTCAGAAGGGTTATCTTCAGCTTAGAGGCTAATAGTGAATTGCTGTTGGCCTAAATTTCTTCCCTTGCCGTCATAACGCACTTCTGTCAATTCTATATTTCCTCGACAATCTTGAAGTACTACGCTGGTGGAACGAGTACCGTATTCAGGATGTTTGATGAAAATAGCCGACAGTAACCGCTCCCACTCAAGTCCAATGCCAGTATCGGGTAAATTGCTGTCTTGCGCTTGTGTTTGATCTCGCATTAGCTCAAGCATGTGGGGAATGTCGGGAGCGGCATGTTTTAGTACATGTTGTTCAAGTGCCATTTGTCCTTTAGCCATTTTTGGCCACACATCATCTAATGCGCCGTTACTGATGGCATGAAACCCTTTTTTGAGTTGCGTATTTTCTGCCGTGACGCTATTGAAGCACCACAAGTGTTTGTCGTATTGATAGACCAAATTAAAAGGGCTGTAGTTATCAGCATGTTGGGCAAGCCATTGCGGGTTGAAGGTATTGTCATCAGCGAGCGCTTTTAGTACTAATTCGCCTCGACTGCGCATTCCATCTTCACTGGTTTGAAGGCGAATATTAGTTAGCGCTGCAAAATTGCCTAATTGATTTACCCCAAGCCAGGTTCCACCTGCTTGAAGATCTTTACCTGCCAGAATTTGTGTTGTGGCATCTTGCGGCCAAAAGTGAGCAGGCTCGGTAGGTCGGTGATGGAACTCATCTCGATTGGCACATACGATAAGTGGCCATTTAGGATGCATGTCGACAGCGATGAATAGGATGCACATAGATTCGACTTTTTTAAGGATGATAATTCATCATAACCTAAAAGCCGTAGTGGACAAGTCTGGCTTATTTGAGGGGCAAGTGCACTATTAGGTTAATAGCGAGAGGCAATTGATTTGCAACAGACAAGCGCTCTCGATGATCTCGAGAGCGCAGCTGGTTGTTAGTGCTTATGCTCTTTGTGCTGGTGGCCAGTGTGTTGACTATCATCATGTTGATGACTGTGTGTATGGCTATGTGAATGGCCGTGCGCGTGGTCATGGTTATGAGCATTGAACTGAATCATTAAACGGCTGAGAAACTTCCTTGGGCCTAAACGTAACAAGCAAGCGCTAAAAATCAGCCCGACAATGATCACCGCAGCCACATTAACGGTATCGGGTAAGGTCAGCATTTGATGCCAATCAACCAAGTAATTATTGGCGAATAATAATGCTAAAGCGATAACAGAGGCTAGAGCGATACGCATTGTCCAACTCATCAGTTTAAGTTGACTGATACTCAGCACTGGCGCTGCAATTAAGGCAAAAGCCACAGCCACATTATGCCAACCACTATACGCAAGCGATAAAGCCAATACTGCAGCGCCTAGGTTACAAAAGCGCATAGGTAGGAATACAACAAGTAGTAAGAAAACTTGCAGTGCTGGGTGCTCAAGGTGTACTGATGGGTGACCAATTAAATTAGCCAATATCAGACTTAATGCAATCCAAGGTGCGCTTCTATCCACTAAATGAGCAAAACCAAAGCGCCAACTGGATTGCGGAAGATTTTCGTGTGGATCGGTTAACTCAACCTTGCCTAGACTGAGTAATGCGCCAATGATTAGTAACCCAATTGCTTGATATATCGCAAACCAAGGGCCCAATAACAGCAAAGTAATAATTAAAGCCTCTGGGCCAGCAAGACGTTGAAGCCAACGGCTAGAAAGGCGCTCATTTTGCGGTGTTAATCCGGCCTTAAAGCGCAGGCTAGCAATAAGGTAGCTTACTATCAAAATAGGCGAAATGGTCAGTATCCAATTTAAAAATTGCCCTGAGCCGTGACTATGGTGGCTATGAGCGTCGCCACCCGTATCCACTAGCAACAGTACTGCTAGTAAGGCTACGCCTAACAGGCTGCCAATGCCTGCTTGATATTGGTAACGTCCTTGACGATCATCATTTTGATTGCCATGTGGTTGATGTAATACAACATGTAAAATAGAACCTGTAACAAATGCTTGCAGATACACGGTATTTTCGATACTCAAATGTTGTAGCAGTTGTTCTCCGGCAAAATAGCCAACACCCGTTAATACCATCATTGCAGCAAGAACGACACTGGCCCATTGCGTGCCAACTTGCGGTTTCAATAACCACCAAATAGCGAGGCCCACAGGCAAACGATGCATGATGACGCCCAAGGCTAGCAATATGGAATTACCTTCCTGCTGGGCTAAAACCATCGCGCCGCCATCGGTAATGGTATGCAGCAAAAGGCCGGCAATACCTAATGTAAGCGTGACATTGTGGGTGATTTCAGAATAACGATGAAATAAGCGCTCACTGGCAGTTGGTCCCCATAAACCGAACACGACAAACAACAGGGTAATGATACCGCCATGTTCGAGGAGTTCAGGCAAAATGTGGATTAGCACTAATCCGCCTAACGAGACGAAAATAAATCCATCCAGACCTTTTTGTAAGCCACTTCCTGAAGAGAAATAACGATAAAAAAGCGGACCGAATAAAAGTGCGATACAGCTGGCAACTAGATAGAGCATGGAATCCAAAAGAATCTAAGAAACGGAAAAAACAATCAAGTATATCCTAGTATTTGGATTAACTTAATACTTGTGGTGCTTGATTATTCATCATCATCAGAATTTACACGGTAAAGCATAGCCAAAATCGTGAGTATATAAACAAATTTACTGCTCATACCTCCAAAATCGCAGTATTAAGTATACAATGGCGATTCTTTGTTAATTATTAATAGAATAAATGTAATGGACATATTTTCAGCCGCTGTGATGCTGTTTTTAATCATGGACCCGTTAGGGAATTTACCAATTTTTGCATCAATTTTGCGTCACATTGAGCCTAAAAAGCGTCGCCGTGTATTGATACGTGAGTTACTCATTGCTCTAGCGATTATGTTGTTGTTTTTATTTGCTGGTGAGGCGATTCTCAACTTCCTTAATTTACGCCAAGAATCCGTCAGTATTGCTGGTGGTATTATCTTATTTTTAATTGCGATTAAAATGATTTTTCCGCAGCCTGGTGGGGTTGTCGGTTTAGCAGCGGGTGAAGAACCTTTTATTGTGCCAATGGCGATTCCTTTGATGGCGGGGCCGTCAGTGCTAGCTGCTTTGATATTGCTTGCTCATAGTGACAGCTCACGAATGACAGATTGGACTATTGCATTAGTCGCTGCTTGGGGTGTGAGTGCGGTGATATTACTCTTCTATAAAGTCTTTACCCGTATTTTAGGTGAGAAAGGCCTGACAGCGGTAGAGCGTTTAATGGGAATGGTGCTAGTGATGATATCTGTACAAATGTTCTTAGATGGTGTGTCGAGCTACATGAAGAGCACTGCATAAACAGCAAATGATCTTGTTTTAGGATAACCACGCATTATTAGGCCGCAATAGCGGCCTTTTTTATTTTTACTGTTTGACGATAATAGGCTGTAATTTAACTTAATAATTAGTCTGTTACCTCAGCTGTCTACCTGTGTGGACATTGGCGTTGGAGCGGAGACAAAAAACCTTATCTGCCTGTTTGTAATCGCTGGGTAATAACTGTTAATGTTCAGTTAATCTACACTGTTATAAGTTGAATTATGAAACGGACTTTATTGGTACTTTTGAGCGCAAATTTGTTGGCTTGTAGTCATCAAGCAGCAATGCCTGAATCGGCCTCGCAACAACAGACTGCCCCTATACCAACAATACAATGCGGTGCAACGCCACCTCCATTAAATACTCAAGGGATTAGAAACAACTTGCTAAACCGAGGTGATATCACGCCTGAAATGACTGAGGCACAACAGCAAGCTGTTATTAATGAATATATTGCTAAACGCAATGATGCCTATAAAAAATGTCACAAAGGGAAGTCGTTATAATGGTTAGTTTTAAGTATTCTCTATTAGGTTTTACTCCGTTAGCACTGACTTTGTCATTAGCATTGAGTGCTTCTTCAATCGCTGCGCCTGTTAAATACACGTCACCTGCCGATGCCGGTGTTATCAATGAACCGCAAATTATTTACTGGCTAACCAAACGTGGTGAGTTAAGCCCTGATGCTACCGAGCTGCAAAAACAGCAAGCTGTTGCAGAGTTTACCCGTAAAGCACGGGCAAATAACTTAGCGGTTCCTTTAAATCAAACAAAACGAATTAATCAGGTTTTAGCGAATAAAAAACAGCAACAAAATGTCGCAGCAGTATCAACATTGGCCGATAGTGATGTTGAAAAAGCTGTGAATGTCTTGGCTGTTTTAGTTGATTTTCCGGACTTACCTTACAACGATAATCAATTAACCCCATCTGACACTGCAATGTATTACAGCGATTATGCTGTAGCGCATTATGAAGACATTTTATTTTCATCTAGCGGCTTTGCAGGACCAAACGGTGAAAACCTACAAACGGCTTATCAATACTTTGATCAAGCATCTGGCGGAACCTTCTCATTCAACGGAGAAGTTAAAGGCTGGGTAACCGCTGATAACAATGCTGCTTACTATGGCGGTAATGATGCTAATAATAATGACAATGATGTTGCAGTGCCTGAACTGGTGATGGAAGCTGTTACGAAAGCGGTTGCAGGTATGACGTCGGCGGAGCTTGCGCAATTTGATATTGAAGATCCTTATGATTTAAATAATAACGGCAATCTCGATGAAGCCGACGGCATGATCGATCACATCGTTATTTTTCATTCTAGCTTAGGTGAGGAAGTCGGTGGTGGCGTGCTAGGCACTGATGCTATTTGGTCGCATCGATTTTTTGTTGGCGCAAGTACATTTGGCTCCACGATTCCTGGCACATCAATGAAGGTCTATGGTTATACCGTGCAGCCTATCGACTCAGCCTCAGGGGTGATTACCCACGAGTTTGGCCATGATCTAGGTCTGCCAGACGAATATGATACAAGCTACGGCGGTGATGGCTCACCAGTAGGGAGCTGGTCGCTAATGGCTGGAGGTACTTGGGTAGGGCAAGCTGCTGGTGGGACATATATTCCAGGCACCAAACCGTCAGGTTTTAGCCCATATGCACGTTCATACCTGCAAGAGCGTTATAAGGGGAAGTGGGTCAATGAGCGCACTATTAATTGGGCAGATATTGGTGAAACAGGCTTAAGTGCTGATCTTGTCAGTGCGGTGAATGCCGAAGAAGTGAATCAATTATCGATTCCGCTACCAGTAAGTAACATTGCTTTTAAAGCGCCTTATGCTGGTGAATATCAATACTACTCAGGTAAAGGGCACATGATGACCAATACCATGACGATTGATCTTGATTTACCTGCGCAATCTCCCTTAATGCTGAGTTTTTATGCATTGTGGGATATTGAAGTTGATTATGATTATAGCCAGGTGCTGATTAACAATGTTGCAATCGCAGGTAATCATACAACTGCTAATAATCCGCTATATAACAACGTTAATCACTATATATCAGGGAAATCATCCGACATCAGTAGTGGAAGCGGCAGTGATGCGTGGGTTGAGCTGACATATGATTTATCTGCATATGCAGGTCAAAGCGTGGAACTGCAAATTAATTACATCACAGATCAAGCCGTAGGTGGCTTTGGGATGTTAGTCGACAATATTTCACTCACGGCTGAAGGTAGTGAGATCTTCAGTGATGACGCCGAAACCGTGTCATCGGTTAATGTAGATGGTTATGCTCGCATTGATGATACCGTCCCAGGCTTACCGCAGCGCTATATTGCACAGCTTCGCAATTATCAAGGCCTTGACGAAGGGTTAGAAAATATTGGGTATGAGCCAGGCGTATTGTTATGGCTAGAAAACAGCAATTACGAAGACAACAATGTCAGTGAGCATGCAGGTTATAGTTTAATCGGTGTTGTCGATGCTGACCAAAACTTGATCATGAATGGCAGTAGTGATGTGCAAGTGCGCGATGCAAGTTTTAGCCTGTATCCGCAAACGGCTTATGGTTCAGATAATCATTTAAGTAATCAAAGTCAGTTTGACGATAGTAACGACTTTAGTGCACCGCTTCAGCCGCAATCAGGCATGGTATTACAACAATTAGGCTTGAGTATGGATGTCACCGCTCAGTCGACCAGTAGCCAAACTGCGACTGTCGAGTTCAGCAGAAATATTGTTGTCTCAGATCCAGACGATCCAGAAATCACAGTGGATTTTGATGTTGTTGTGACTGATTTTGAGGCTGCTTTTTCCGCATCAGTGCAGGGAGGTGATGGTGACTACAGTTATGTTTGGGACTTTGGTGAAGCTGGTGCTAGCAGTGATTTAGCTAATCCTACACATATCTATAGTAGTTCTAACGGGTTTGTTGTGACGCTAACCGTGACAGACTCAACAGGTATCAGTGCCAGTTATAGTCGTATTGTTGAAGTGGTGATTGAGCTTACAGCTGATTTTTCTATTGCCATTGTAGGCAGTAATAATATGACCGTCAAAATGACCAATAATACAACTGGTGGCTTTGGTGCATTAGATTATTCATGGGACATGGGTGATGGCACGACATTAACGGGTGAAAACCCTGCTAATTACACTTATACAACTGAAGGTGAATATCAGATTATACTCACTGTTACTGATGAAAAGGGCAATGTAGAAAAAAGTGCCTGGACATTTTTCTTACCTGCAGTTGTTGAAGATGCACCCGATAATAGTGGTGAAAGTAGTGGAGGTAGCCTAGGCTGGTTATCACTGTTCATGCTGAGTTTATTGATGCGAAAAAGGCAGAGTCGTAGATAATAAACTGATGCAAAATAATAAAAGGCATGGTGTTTACCATGCCTTTTTTAGTTGTAAATAAAACGATTTATCAGTCCGTGCAAGCCATTGAAGGTGCTAATTCACTATTGATAATTTTTACTGCGGCAGGGAGAAATATTTCGCTCACAATGATTTGCTGATCTGCCAAAGTAAAGTAGCGACGGCGTCCCCATAATGGCTCCGATACAGCTTGAGATAAACTCGTCGCGAGTTGTGCTAGCTTACTACAGCTCTCGAATTCAGCCACTTCGATTTTGCCTGGCACAATATCATTACTCGAAAAAAGTAACTCACCAAGCGGCCTAGAGCCTAGACGTTTAAAGTTATGTTGCTGATGTTCTGTAAGGCTCTCTGGAATCAACGTGCGTGCAAATACCCAAGGTTTACCATCAAGGCAAAGTAGCACTTCTCTGACCCATACTCGGCTTTGATTAGGGCATTCACCTGCTAAAGGGTTCGTCAGATGTTCGCCTAACACCTTTACTTCAAAATCTTGGCAACAGCTTTTTAATTTTTGGGTTAAACTGCCAGTGGCAAGTAACCATTCTTTTAAAGCTGTTTTTGGCATAGAATGGAAGTTCTCAGGTGAAAACCATTGAATAGATTCACCGTATGGAAAGCTTAAGCTGGTTACTGTCATTCATTACTCGTTAAAATTTACAAAACGGGTGCAGTTTATCACGACAACGCTTATATCAATAATGGAGTTTGATTAACGATGGCAAAGTACGTATACGCAATTTTTCTTTCACTGATATTTTCAATGAATGTGCAAAGCGCAGATGAAAAAGCCTTAGAAAATTTTGCTTATTATGGTTTTGAACCTGATATTGTCACTAACTATATTTCTAATCGTAAGAAGTTAGGTTTTGTTAAAATCGGTGTCGAATTGATGGTGAAAGATCCTGACCATTTATTACTAATTGAACATCATGACCCTTTATTACGCTCAGCCATTGTTGAAGTGTTAGGTAATCAAGCCGAAGATAAAGTGAAGTCACTCACTGGTCGTGAAGACATTCGCCGTGAGTGCTATGAAACGGTTAACAGGCTTCTCGCAGAAGAAACGGGTAGTGAATTAGTAGTGAATTTACTGTTTACCAAGTATTTGTACGATTAAATAGAGCACTGAATCTGTGACAGCACCTAAGGCGCCTTCTAAAGGCGCAGCAAAGCATTCGAAAAACGCTAAACTTGATAACAAGCCAGTCAAGAGTCAACGCCGACAGACCAAATCGATCAATAAGCACAGCAAAAAGTCGCAGCAGAAGCTCACCACTGGGCGATTGCAACCTAAAGCATTACATCCTCGAAATAAACATTTGCAAGGTTATGATTTTAAATCACTTATTAAAAAGTGTCCCAAATTGTCCCACTTTGTTAAAACTAATCCTTATGGAAATTTATCAATAGACTTTGCAGATCCTGAAGCAGTAAAGAGTCTCAATGCCGCGATATTAAAGCTGGATTATGACATTGAACACTGGGATATTCCTGAAGGTTTTTTGTGTCCACCTGTGCCAGGTCGTGTTGATTATTTGCATTACATTGCGGATTTATTAAGTGTCAACGGCAAGGTGCCAAAAGGTGCCAAGGTGACAGCGTTAGATATTGGAACGGGTGCCAATGGTATTTATCCGTTATTAGGTATCCAGTCATATGGCTGGCAGTTTGTTGCCAGTGATATAGACCCTATCTCCATTAGTAATGTGGCTAAAATTGCTGAACAAAATAAGTCACTAACCTCAAAGTTATCATTACGTTTACAAGCTAACCCGAGTGCCATTTTTTCAGGCATTATCAATGCTGATGAACGGTTTGATCTGACTATGTGTAACCCGCCGTTTCATCGCTCACTTGAAGACGCGACTAAGGGCAGCATCAAGAAAAATGCTAACCTCGCAGCAAATCGCGCCAAGAGAATGAAATCGAACCTTCATCAAGGTAAAACTGGTGCAGAGTCATCTAAAACAGACCCTAAGCTGAACTTTGGCGGACAAAAAGCTGAGTTATGGTGCGAAGGCGGCGAGCAACAGTTTTTGGCTAATATGATTAAAGAAAGCCAACAATTTGGAACTCAATGTTTATGGTTTAGTTCGTTAATTTCTAAATCTGAAAACTTAAAACCGTGTTATGCCTTACTCGATAAATTGTCTGTAGATACGGTTAAAACCATTGAGATGCAGCAGGGAAACAAGATTACTCGCGTACTTGCATGGAGTTTTTTAACCGAAAAGCAGCGTGAGCAGTGGGCTAAATTTCGCGATATGAAGTGAGTTATTCAATCGATAACAAGCCCATTGCGAGCTTGTTATCAATAAGGGCCACTCTTTAACAGAGCTGGTTAATAGAAATGCTTAAAAGAGCTAGGCCAATAATAGTCAAATACAGGCCTATCTCATCACAGCGAATTACTTGGCTTTATTGGCATCAAATTCGATGTTTTCCGCGCCATGGTAGACCAAGAAATGACGACCTTTAGCACGTGCGATAATGGTAATACCCATTTTTTGTGCTAATTCGAGTCCCATCTGTGTAACCCCACTGCGAGAAAGCAGAACCGGAATCCCCATCTTAGCCACTTTGATCACCATTTCTGAAGTTAGACGGCCAGTGGTATAAAAAATCTTATCGTTGCCATTTTCACCTGCTAACCACATATCGCCAGCGAGTGTATCAACCGCATTATGACGGCCTACATCTTCGATAAATGATTGAATTTGATCATCTTGGCAAATACCGCAGCCATGAACAGCACCGGCATTTTTGTAAGTCTCGTTATAGGCGTTAATGTTTTTAAGTAAGCTATACAATACTGACTGTTTAAGCTGAGGTGTCGGCAAGTTAATATCATCAAGCCCTTGCATAAAGCCACCATAAACCGTGCCTTGACCACACCCCGATGTGACGGTTTTTTCTGATAGTTTTTCTTCTAAATCTGCTGTTTTTTCAGCGGTTAAAATAGCCGCGGAATTGACGTCCCAATCAACAATAATTGACTCTAACAAGCTGGCATCGCTCACAAAACCTTGGTTTTTTAAGTATCCCAATGCTAATGATTCAGGCTTAGCTCCCAGTGTCATTAAGGTCACAATGGGTTGCCAGTTGAGGTACACAGTTAAGGGTCTTTCACAGGCGACAAACTTATCAATACTTTCGCCCAGTTCATTGATTGCTTTTACTGGCAAAGTCAGTGGGACTTCGGCTTGGGTTTTAACAAGTTTAAGTGGGGCTTTTGCTGTGGCATTGGTTTGGGTCATTTACGTAGCGGCCTCTGACTGTGTCATCTGATACCAATAATGTCGGTATTTAAGACGAAAATCGTGATTAAAACTAACTGCCTATCAGCATAGCAACTTTTATACCTCCAATAGTAAGTAGATTGTAAATGCGTGATCTAACACCAATGTTTATCAGTGATAGCTAATTAACGTAGCCTTATGTCCTATTAAAATTAGCAATATGGACAAATTGTCCTACTCTTAAAGTGGAATTAGCGATCTAGGTCAAACTTTAGTAATCAATCCTTCTGGCACTATTTTTGCAGCACTATACGCATAAAGGAAACAAAACCTAATAACCCCAGTATTCAAAGTCATAAGGTTGTTAAATAACATTATGTATTTATTGGTTATTTGTTTGTTTCTTGTTGTTTTCTGATTTCATAAGGCAAAGCTTTTATGCAACATACTGAAAATGTTTGGCCTATTTACGTTTCACTGAAAAAAGTGGAAAAAATGGTTGGTCGCTGGCCGTCGGTGACGTGGGAGGTCGATCAAATCGTCCCTGCTTCTCATCAGGCACCAGAAGGAGCAACGCTGGTGTTATTTGAGCTGCACAAAGATGAGCGTGGTAGTTACCGCATCAATCTCGATATGGATAACACCATGTTATACATCGTTTGTGATGAGCTGGATGACGGGACGTTAATTCCGACTTCAATATCTTGTGACCAAAACGTCGCAGCAGGCTGTTTAGAGTCTGAAACACCGGTATTAAATATCCCAATGCCAGAAGCGCTGGCTTGTTGGGTTGAAGCTTTTATAACGCGTCATGGAGAAGTTGAGATTTCAGCTAAGCGCCGTAAACATGTGAATCGCCGCAAGGATCAAGGCCCAAGCACAAATCACCTTCGGAGCCACTAAATGAGCGATAAACCAAGAGGATTTTTTTCTCGCTGGACTGAGCGTCGTGAGCAGGTTGAAGCTGAAGCTGCTGCTGATTTAGCAGCAAAAACACAGGCAACTGAAACTGAGCAGGTAAGCCCTGAAGGTGACACTGAAACAGTTGATGCGCACACTGTTGAGACGGCTGAACCAGAAAAAATTCTTGAAGCTGAAGATTTACCTGATCCAGAAAAAATCGAGGTTGGTGGTAGTTTTGCATCGTTTATGGGAGCGAATGTTTCTCCTGCTGCAAAATCTGCAGCCTTAAAGGCTTTATGGAAACAACCACAGTATAACGAAATTGATGGCCTACTTGAGTATGCCCTTGATTACAGTAACCAACCTAAGTTGAGCCCTGACGTTTCAGCTGAGTTGGCGAAAAAAGTTTTCCGCAACGTCATGAAAGATGAAGACAAAGCTGAAGATGAAGCGTTACTAGCAAGCGAGGGAGATGACACAGTTGGTGATGCAACTGATGCCCCGCAAGAAGTATTAAGTGAAAAGAGTGAATTAGTCGCGAAGACTGACCCGACTAACCAGAGTGATGATCTGGTTATGGCTTCAGAGGCAGAGATATCGCCTCAGCGCCAAGTTTAGGTCAGAAAACGTCGATAATTTAATGTCCACTATTTTAACGTGGTAGATGTCGTACTTATTGTTTTTAGCAGAAGTGATTAACTCGCTTGATGAAAGAGTTAATGATGAAAGGAATACAGTGCTAAGTAAGTCCATCAAACGTTGAAAACTGTTCAGGAATGCAATGTGAGCAATAGTCAAACCCCGCTTGAACTGCAACAAGTTCGCCAGCAGGTATTAGCACAGACTCAAGTGATTCAAAACTTGATTCCACCTACCGTCAGTTATACTACTGAAGGAAATGTGCTGGTTATCGGCCCAGAAGATCTGGCTCGATTAGCTGCAGACAAATTGTCCAATATGGCGAATGTCGTCATTTTGGCAAATGAAGCCATTACTAGCCAAGATGAAGCACATCTTGAAGCAGTAATGAATGCAGCAGTTAATAGTGAAAGCTATTACAACAAACTTATCTCAGTAAAAGGCTTTTTAGGCCAATTCCAAGTGACGGTAGAAAGCGAAGGCCAAGACAGCAAAGCTGCTGAACTTAGCCTTGTTGCTATTCGTAAACCACATTTTGATATCGTTTTAGATTTAAGCATGGCGCCATGTTTGAACCTTGAAATGCTGCCACCAGGTTATTTTTACGTAGGTCAGGATGCAGAGAAGCTTGCTGATGCATTAACACAAATTCCTGATTTAGTTGGTGAGTTTGATAAGCCACGCTATGTCAAAGTTAACAGTGATATTTGTGCCCACAATCGCAATGGCGTTAATGGTTGTAATCGCTGTTTAAACTTCTGCCCAGCAGATGCTATTAGTAGCATTGAAGACAAAATCGAAATTGACCCTTACTTGTGTCATGGTGCGGGTAGTTGTACCAACGCATGTCCTACAGGGGCCATCGCTTTTGATTTACCTACGCCACAAGCGCTCCATAGTTACATTCAAAAACTGATCAGCCGCTACCTTGAGCAAGCCCAAGCTGCTCCAGTGATTTTATTCCATGACAGTGGTGTTGGTGCTGAGCTGATTACAGCTGATTTAGTCGGGGACATTATCCCTGTTGAGTTAGAAGAAATTACAGTTGCTAGCATCGACCATTGGATGTCATCACTTGCTTGGGGCGCTCGCCAAGTGTTGATTCTTAACACTGACGCAACTGCACCAACATTAACGCAAATGTTAAACGGTGAATTGTCGCTTGCTAATACCATTTTAGATGAAATGGGCCAGCCTCAACGCATCAGCTTAATTGACCCGAGTATGCTTTCTGCGCTGAATGATAAATTAGCGATTAGCTTAGATTGGCCGCTAACGGTACCAGCAGCATTTACGCCAACAACTAAGCGTGAAACGTTATACGCCGCAGTGGATCATTTGAATCAGCAAGCTGCAGCAAGCGATACCTGTATTTCAATGAGTAATGTGCCATACGGCAAAGTGGAAGTGAATGCTGACAAATGTACCTTGTGTATGTCTTGTGTGGCGACATGTCCAACTCAAGCTTTAACGGATGGTGGTGATAAACCTGCATTACATTTCGTTGAGCAAGACTGTGTTCAATGTGGTTTATGTGAAACATCTTGTCCTGAAAATGTGATTAGCATTACTTCGCAAATCAACTTAGACCAAGCCTCACGTCAGCAACGCCAAACATTAAAAGAAGAACCACCATTTGAGTGTATTCGCTGTGGTACCGCATTTGCGACACAGTCAATGGTACACAGAATGATAGATATGATTGGTGGACACTCTGCATTTAATGCCAATGTTGAGCGTTTAAAAATGTGTGGTGATTGCCGCGTAAAAGATATGTTTGAAGACATTCTTGAAGACCCAGAGAAGCAACTTCGATAAGAGATCAGATATGACCGAATTAGTTAGAGAAATTTCAGAAAACGATCAGCTACGGGCAGATATTTACCAAATATTGGCAGCCTTGTTACGTCGCGAGCCTAACGCCGAGTTGCTCGCATTTTTAGCTGAGCTTGAAGTTGATGCTGAAGAAGACAATGACATGACAGCGGCTTGGCTTGGCTTGAAAGAAGCTGCGACCAAGTATACCGCTGAAGAGCTTGAGCAAGAATACTTCAATATTTTCTACGGCGTGGGTCGTGGTGAAGTATTGCCATACGCAAGTTGGTTTATGACAGGCTCACTAATGGACAAGCCATTAGCCCTTTTACGTCAAGATTTACTGCAATTAGGTTTTGCTCGTGAAGACGAAGTAAAAGAGCCAGAAGATCATGTGGCTGCATTATGTGAAGTCATGGGTACATTAATTTTAGAGGCTCCTGGTTACCGTCAGTTAGCTTTCTACCAACGCCATATTGGTAGTTGGATTGCGCGTTTTTGCGACACATTAGAACAAACTCCCAGTGCAGCCTTTTACGCACCAGTAGCAAAACTGGCAAAAGCCTTTTTTGAAATTGAAGCTAATGAGTTTGAACAGCTTAGCTTAGATATTCCAGTGAACTGCCCAGGCAGTGAGGCTGAAGCTAAAGCCGCTGAGTCAGCAGAGAAAATTGAACCTTCAACAAACGAATTAGCATCTTAATTTCGTGATTGATGGGGCAAAGATTTACGCCACTGACATTGTCAGTGGCGTAGACCGAAACGGGAGGAGACTCCCACTTAATCTAGGGTAAACAAGACCCTTTTATTTTAGCGTTACATTAAGGAGAGACTATGAAGAAGCAAGCTTCCGTCATGGATCGTCGTCAAATGCTTAAAGCATTGGCTGTCGGTAGTGCCGCTGGCGCAGTTGCTACTGTTAGCGGACAAGCTCTAGCTGCCTCACCAGAAGCCATATCAAGTGTGGATAAAAGTGATGGTTATAGAGAAACAGACCATGTACGTAGTTACTACGCCACCTTACGTAGTAAGTAATTAAAGGAGAATATGTGATGCGATTAACCCGCAAAACAGAGACAGTTGAAGTCGCAGATAAACCTGCACTTGGACTCAATCGTCGCCAGTTTTTGAAATCAGCCACATTGGCAACAGGTGGTATTGCTGCAGCCTCAATGCTGGGCGCAGGCATGATGCGTAAAGCTGAAGCGAAAGATGTACCTTATGATGCACCTACCGAAGTAAAACGTACTATTTGTTCTCACTGTTCAGTGGGCTGTGGTATTTATGCTGAAGTTCAAAATGGTGTATGGACAGGTCAAGAGCCTGCATTTGATCATCCATTTAACGCTGGTGGTCACTGTGCTAAAGGTGCTGCACTGCGTGAACATGGTCATGGTGAAAAGCGTCTTAAGTATCCAATGAAACTTGAAGGCGGTAAGTGGAAAAAACTTTCTTGGGAACAAGCGATTGAAGAAGTAGGCCAAAAAGCCTTAGATATTCGTCAAGAGTCAGGTCCTGATTCAGTATTTTTCATGGGTAGTGCGAAGTTCTCGAACGAACAAGCTTATATGTACCGCAAATTAGCGGCAATGTGGGGCACGAACAACGTCGACCACTCTGCACGTATTTGTCACTCTACCACTGTAGCCGGTGTTGCAAACACTTGGGGTTATGGTGCGCAAACGAACTCATTTAATGACATTCGTAAATCGAAAGCGATGATGTTCATCGGTTCGAACCCTTGTGAAGCTCACCCAGTTTCAATGCAACACATCCTTGAAGGTAAAGAGCGCGGCGCGAAAATTATCGTAGTCGACCCTCGTTTCACCCGAACTGCAGCAAAAGCTGACGAGTTCGTGCATATCCGTCCAGGTACGGATATTCCTTACATTTATGGTTTGTTGTGGCATATTTTTGAAAACGGTTGGGAAGACCAAACATTCATTGACCAACGTGTATACGGTATGGAACGTATCCGTGAGGAAGTGAAAAAGTGGAATCCACAAGAAGTTGAAAATGTTGCCGGTGTACCTGAAAAGCAAATGCGCCGTGTGGCTAAAATGCTTGCAGAGACTAAGCCTGGTACTGTGGTTTGGTGTATGGGTGGTACTCAGCATCACGTCGGTAATGCGAACACGCGTTCATACTGTATCTTGCAATTAGCGCTAGGCAACATGGGTGTTGAAGGTGGTGGTACTAACATCTTCCGTGGTCATGATAACGTACAAGGTGCAACCGACTTTGGTTTACTATTCGATACTTTACCTGGTTACTACGGCTTGAAGACCGGTTCTTGGAAGCATTGGTGTAATGTGTGGGATCTTGATTACGAATGGGTTAAAAACCGCTTCGACCAAGCCCAACACTTAGGTCAAGACCCAATGACTTCGACGGGTATCCCATGCTCACGCTGGCATGATGGTGTACTTGAAGACAAATCTAAGATTGCGCAGAAAGATAACATTCGTATGTCATTCTTCTGGGGGCAATCAGTCAATACCGAAACCCGTGGTCGTGAAGTGCGTGAAGCATTGAACAAAATGGATACGGTAGTGGTTGTCGATCCATTCCCAACCATGGCGGGTGTTATGCATGAGCGTACAGATGGCGTATATCTACTACCTGCTGCGACTCAGTTTGAAACATACGGTTCTGTTTCTGCATCTAACCGCTCACTGCAGTGGCGTACTCAAGTTATTGAGCCATTATTTGAATCAAAAGCTGACCACATAATCATGTACAAGCTGGCGAAAAAATGGGGCATCGATGCTGAATTCTGTAAGCACATTAAAGTGAATGGCGATGAGCCGTTGATTGAAGATATGACTCGTGAATTCAACAAAGGTATGTGGACTGTTGGTTATACAGGTCAAAGTCCTGAGCGCTTGAAAATGCACCAAGAAAACTGGGGCACGTTCGATATTGAAAGCTTAGAAGCACCAGGTGGCCCTGCAAAAGGTGAAACTTACGGTTTACCTTGGCCATGTTGGGGGACTGCAGATATGAAGCACCCTGGTACACAAATTTTGTACCGCACGGGCCGTGAAGTGAAAGACGGTGGTGGTAACTTCCGTGCTCGTTACGGTGTTGAGCATGAAGGTAACAACATTCTTGCTGAAGGCTCATACTCTAAAGGCAGCGAAATTCAAGACGGTTATCCTGAATTTACCGCTGACATGCTTAAACAGCTTGGCTGGTGGGATGATTTAACCGCCGAAGAGAAAGTTCATGCTGAAGGTAAAAACTGGAAAACTGATATTTCTGGTGGTATTCAACGTGTTGCGATTAAGCATGGTTGTATCCCTTACGGTAATGCGAAGGCCCGTTGTATTGTTTGGAACTTCCCAGATGATATCCCGGTTCACCGTGAGCCATTATATACCCCTCGTCGTGACTTAGTGTCTAAGTATCCAACTTACGAAGACCGTATGGTTGCACGTCTTCCAACCTTGTATAAGACAATTCAAGACAAAGATTTCTCAAAAGACTTCCCATTAGCAGTGACGACGGGTCGTTTAGTTGAGTATGAAGGTGGTGGTGAAGAAACCCGCTCAAATCCATGGCTTGCAGAATTACAGCAAGAAATGTTTATTGAGATTAACCCTGCAGATGCAGCAGATCGCGGCTTACGTGATGGTGATGACGTATTCGTTCACAGTCCAGAAGGCGCTAAGATCACAGTTAAAGCAATGGTGACTCCACGAGTCATTGCTGGTGAGTGTTTCATGCCATACCACTTTGCGGGTGTATTCGAAGGCAAGAGCCTAGAGAAGAGCTACCCAGAAGGAACGGTTCCTTACGTTATCGGCGAGTCTGCCAATACCGTGATGACCTATGGTTATGATGTTGTGACTCAGATGCAAGAGACTAAGTCTAGCTTGTGTCAGATCAGCAAAGCCTAATTAACTTGATGAGGAGATAAGCCATTATGGCAGTCATGAAATTTTTGTGTGACACCAAACGCTGCATCGAGTGTAACGGTTGCGTCACAGCTTGTAAGAACGAAAACGATTCCGCTCTAGAGTGGGGAATTCAACGTCGCCGTGTAGTCACTATCAATGATGGTGAACCAGGCGAAGCATCAATCTCAGTGGCATGTATGCACTGTACCGATGCACCTTGTATGGCCGTTTGTCCGGCGGATTGTTTCTATCAAACCGAAGACGGTCTAATTTTGCACGACAAAGATACATGTATTGGTTGTGGTTATTGCTTCTATGCTTGTCCTTTCGGTGCGCCGCAGTTCCCTAAAAAGACTGCATACGGCAGCCGAGGCAAAATGGATAAGTGTACTTTCTGTGCCGGTGGCCCAGAAGAGAACCATTCAGAAGCTGAACGCAAGAAGTACGGTGCAAACCGTATTGCTGAAGGCAAATTACCTATGTGTGCGGAGCTTTGTTCAACCAAAGCCTTGCTTGCTGGTGATGCTGAAATTGTATCTACCATTTACCGTGAACGTATGGCAAAACGTGGCAACCCAAATACTATTTGGGGCTACGATCCTAAAACGGGTGATATGGTTTAGGCAGTGCAAATGGTTACGGACAGTGGTCCGTAACCAAGCAAGGAGTGACAATGTTAAACAATCAGTTAAACAAATCACTGCGTAGCTTATTTGCTCTGTTAGTTCTGGTGATGGGGTTGGGTTTTGCGACCACAACGTTAGCGGCAGATGAACAATCAAGTAAGCAGCAGGCAGGGAAAGAAAACCCAGCAGATTTATGGCGAGCAGTTAAGGCCGGTGACTCAGGCTTTACCACAGCTCAAGGTATCGAACCTGGGGTGCTAATTAATGTTGGCGGCAACGAAGGAAGATTACTAAGAGATAAGTATATTACACCAGCAGTAGCGCTTGCGTTGGTGGGTGTATTTGGTGCTTTCTTAATCTTTTACTTTGTTAATGGTCCAGCAAGATTAAGCAAAGGTTTCTCTGGCAAAATGGTCGAGCGCTGGTCGAAGGCAGACATTTGGCTGCATTGGATTATGGCCATTGCGTGTTTAATCTTAATGCTGACAGGCTTAGTGATTTTACTGGGTAAATTTGCGATTCAACCGTACGTTAGTAATAGCATTTGGGCTGGTATTATTGCCTTTTGTAAGCTAGTGCATGATTGGGTTGGTCCAGTATTTATCGTGTCTTGGCTTATGTGTATCGTTAAGTGGATGCCATTACAAACCATCAAGATGTATGACATTAAATGGTTCTTAGTTGTAGGTGGTTATATCAACTTCGGTCCATTTAAAGGTAAGCATCCAGACAGTGGTTTTGCTAACGCTGGTGAGAAAATGTGGTTTTGGACATTAGTCTTCTTTGGTCTATTTATCAGTGTTTCTGGCATGATGTTAGTGCTACCTGGTTTAGACTTACCACGTGAAGCGTCTATGGTTGCGTTACTGGTTCACGGAGTGAGCGCGGCGATCTTAATTGCATTTACGATTGTGCATATTTGGATGGCAACGGCATTAAGTGAAGGCGGTTTGGAATCTATGATTTCAGGCTACTGTGATGAAAACTGGGCAATCCAGCATCACAACCTTTGGTACGATGAGATTAAAGCCAACGGTACGTTGAAATATCAAGACTAAAGCTCATTAGTAAATAACTAAGCGAGTAAAACGCCTCAAAGACACATTGCTTTGGGGCGTTTTTATTGGATTGATATAAAATAAGCTGCTGACGTATCAAAATTGTAAATAATGTCAGTCGTTATTCCTGTCATTCACTCAATAATCTTGCCAATTTCTGTTTGTAAAAAATCAGTCTGATTACCTTGTTGCTGCATCGTGTTGGAGCTCCTGTTTACCGTTTTGGCTGGACGATGAAGAAAGTGGATTAATTGGTTGTCAGCCTCTTGTTTTTCACACCGGTAAAATCGGTTGTAATAAGAGAGAAGGTGATGTGATTGTTAATGATGTCATCAACATTTATCAATTCCACCTGGTCATATTCCTTCATAGCTAAAAAGACTATTGAATAAGCTTTTAAGCTCAAATAGCTATAAGTAAATAATAAGAATTCTCAATACCAAAGTGAGATTATTTCTTTATAAATCAGTCACTATGTTAATTTTTTTAACATTTGTTGTTGGCTGTTTTTTACCCCGTTCTAGATGTCTTCCATAATGCTCATGATAAAAATTTGACCTAGTTAACGCTTTCTACTTTCAGTGTCTTTTTTTGGAATATGAACAGGTGCTAGATCAATTTTTTCTTCGTTATCTCTCTATATATTAGCCACGTAAATTTGTGGATATTATTCATTTAGAAGTGTTTTTACCTTTCTGGCCTACTTAGTTAACCATTTGTTTACAAATGGTGTTTAGTGACCGTAAAGGCCTACAAGGGCATCAACCACAGAGTTGGTGTGATTTAAACCGGGAGTAAAGATGAAGAAGCAACAGCCTGATCTGAATCGCAGATCTTTGCTGAAAGCCATCACCGTAGGTAGCGCTGCATCAGCAGCCATCGCCGTAACTGGTGTGAGTGTGGCTCAAGCAACCGAGAGTAACGTTAGCAAGAAAGATTCTAACGGTTACAAAGAAACTGCGCATATTCGTAGCTACTACGATAGCTTACGCGGCTAATTCAGGAGAAATAAGCGATGAAGTTAACTCGCAAGTCTACCGCAGCTCCTAAAGCTGCTACCAAGTCGCTCGGTATCAACCGTCGTCAATTTATGAAGAATGCAGGTATTGCTACTGGTGGTATCGCCGCTGCTTCACTAATGGGCACTGGCATGATGCGTAGAGCAGAAGCTCATGATGTACCTCATGATGCGCCAACTGAAATCAAACGTACTGTATGTTCTGCATGTGCTGTTGGTTGTGGTTTATACGCTGAAGTACAAAATGGCGTTTGGACAGGTCAAGAGCCTGCATTCGATCACCCATTCAACGCTGGTGGTCACTGTGCTAAAGGTGCTGCTTTACGTGAACATGGTCACGGTGAAAAGCGTCTTAAGTACCCAATGAAACTTGTTGATGGCAAGTGGAAGAAATTATCTTGGGAACAAGCTTACAACGAAGTCGGCGACAAAATGCTTGATATTCGTGAAGAGTCAGGTCCTGATTCAGTTTACTTTATGGGTAGTGCTAAGTTCTCGAACGAAGGCTGCTACATGTATCGTAAATTTGCGGCAATGTGGGGCACGAACAACGTAGACCACTCTGCACGTATTTGTCACTCTACCACGGTAGCTGGTGTTGCTAACACTTGGGGCTACGGTGCGCAAACTAACTCTTTCAACGATATCCAGAATGCAAATGCAATCTTCTTCATCGGTGCAAACCCGGCTGAAGCGCATCCAGTTGCAATGCAGCATATCTTAATCGCGAAAGAGAAAAACAACGCTAAGATTATCGTTGTTGACCCTCGTTTCTCACGTACTGCTGCACATTCAGATCTTCACTGTGCATTGCGTCCAGGTACTGATATCCCATTCATCTACGGTATGCTTTGGCACATCTTCGAAAACGGTTGGGAAGACAAAGCGTTCATCCAAGAACGTGTTTTCGAAATGGAAACTATTCGCGAAGAAGTGAAGAAGTTCCCACCGAAAGAAGTTGCAGACATCACTGGTTGTAGTGAAGAAGAAGTTTACCAAGCTGCGAAAATGATGGCAGATAACCGTCCAGGTACTGTTGTTTGGTGTATGGGTGGTACTCAGCATCACGTCGGTAATGCGAACACTCGTGCTTACTGTATCCTTCAATTAGCACTAGGTAACATGGGTGTTAAAGGCGGCGGAACAAACATTTTCCGTGGTCACGATAATGTTCAAGGCGCAACTGACTTAGGTTTATTATTTGATAACTTACCTGGTTACTACGGCCTGACTTCTGGCGCATGGGATCACTGGACAAACGTTTGGGACCTCGACAGAAATTGGGTTTCTAGCCGTTTCGACCAAAATGAATACCTTGGCCGTGTGCCAATGAATACTCCTGGTATTCCTTGTTCACGCTGGCATGACGGTGTTTTAGAAACACCTGAAAAATTAGCGCAAAAAGACCGTGTACGCATGGGCTTCTTCTGGGGTCAATCAGTTAACACTGAAACTCGTCAAGATGATGTTCGTGAAGCACTAGACAAGATGGACACTGTTGTTGTTGTGGATCCTTTCCCAACTATGGCTGGTGTTATGCACCGTCGTCAAAACGGCGTTTACTTGCTTCCAGCTTGTACTCAGTTTGAAACTGAAGGTTCAGTATCTAACTCTGGTCGTTCACAACAATGGCGTGAAAAAGTTGTTGAGCCATTATTTGAATCAAAAACTGACCTTGAGATCATGTACCGTCTATCTCAAAAACTTGGTTTTGCTGAACAGTACACTAAGCGTATCGCTAAAGATGCAAATGACATTCTAGTTATTGAAGACATCACTCGCGAAATTAACCGCGGTATGTGGACAATTGGTATGTCAGGTCAAAGCCCTGAGCGTATCAAAGAGCACACTCAAAACTGGGGCACGTTCAGCAACAAGACACTTGAAGCTGCTGGCGGACCTGCTAAAGGCGAAACTTACGGTTTACCTTGGCCTTGTTGGGGTACTCCAGAGCAGAAGCACCCTGGTACTCAAATCCTATATAACACGCACAAACACGTGTTAGAAGGCGGCGGTAACTTCCGTGCACGCTACGGTATCGAATACAAAGGTAAGAACCTTCTTGCTGAAGGCAGCTTCTCTAAAGGCGCTGAAATCACAGATGGTTACCCAGAGTTCACTGCAGACATGCTTAAACAGCTTGGCTGGTTCGATGAACTAACTGCTGAAGAGAAAGTTCACGCTGAAGGTAAAAACTGGAAGACTGATATCTCTGGTGGTATCCAACGCGTTGCAATGAAGCACGGCTGTATCCCTTACGGTAACGCTAAAGCTCGTTGTATTGTTTGGACATTCCCTGACCAAGTACCTGTTCACCGTGAGCCGTTATACACGCCTCGTCGTGACTTAGTATCTAAGTACCCAACGTACGCAGATATGCAAGTACACCGTTTACCTACGCTGTACAAAACAATTCAAGACAACGACAACAGTGCTAAGTACCCACTTGCGCTAACATCTGGTCGTCTTGTTGAGTACGAAGGTGGTGGTGAAGAGTCTCGTTCTAACCCTTGGTTAGCAGAACTTCAACAAGAAATGTTTGTTGAAATCAACCCTGCTGATGCTGCAGATCGTGGTCTACGTGATGGCGATACAGTGTGGTTAGAAGGTGCTGAAGGCGGACGCATCAAGATTAAAGCAATGGTTACTCCACGCGTTAAGCCTGGTGTTACTTGGATGCCATACCACTTCGCGGGTGAAATGCACGGTGAAAGCCTTGCACCTAACTACCCAGAAGGCACTGTTCCTTACGTACTAGGTGAATCAGCTAACACTGCACTGACCTATGGTTATGACCCTGTAACACAAATGCAGGAAACCAAAGCGTCGCTTTGTCAAATTGAAAAAGCGTAATTGCAGCTTAAGCTAGGAGAATTGCCAAATGGCTACAATGAAATTTTTATGTGATACCAAGCGCTGCATTGAATGTAATGGTTGTGTCACAGCTTGTAAAAACGAAAACGACTCTGCTTTAGAGTGGGGTATTCAACGTCGTCGCGTAGTAACTATCAATGATGGTGAGCGTGGTGAAGCGTCTATCTCAGTAGCATGTATGCACTGTAGTGATGCACCTTGTATGGCAGTATGTCCTGCAGACTGTTTCTACAAAACAGAAGACGGCATTGTGCTTCACGACAAAGATACTTGTATCGGTTGTGGTTACTGTTTATATGCATGTCCTTTCGGTGCTCCACAGTTCCCTCAGTCAGGCGCTTTCGGCAGCCGTGGCAAGATGGACAAGTGTACTTTCTGCGCAGGTGGCCCTGAAGAAGATCATTCTCATGCTGAACGTGAGAAGTACGGTGCTAACCGTGTTGCTGAAGGTAAACTTCCAATGTGTGCTGAGCTTTGTGCAACTAAGTCTCTTCTTGCTGGTGATGCAGAAATTGTTTCTGCTATCTTCCGTGAGCGTGTTGCTTACCGCGGAGCTAACAAAGGTGTTTGGGGTTAATCTCCAGACGTGTTAGTCAGCTTAGCTATGATGCCTAGGGCAACCTAGGCATCAAATAGCATAGAGGATGTAATATGAACAAGTGGTTCAAACAAATTGGCGTTGTTATCGCATTGATGTTCAGTGTTATGACATTCGCACACGCTAGTGGAAGTGGTGAAGAATCTCTTACCGTTCAAGATGGCAATGCGCAATTATGGGCACAGCTTAAAGACGGTGTAGAGGGACGTACCACATCGACAAGTGAGTTCCATGCACAACCAATCAATACTTATGATTTACGTGTATTCGAACTTCGTAGTGACTTATTAGCGCCAGCGTTATTGGCTGCGCTATTTGGTATGATCATCATCTTCTTACTGTTTATCAAAATAAACGGTATTTCAAAATTACACGGTGGTTTCACCGGTAAGATGGTGTATCGCTGGTCTAAATTTGACGTATCAATACATTGGCTTGGTGCGATTCCATGTATGTTATTGATTTTGACAGGTTTAGTGCTATTGGCTGGCCGTTTCTTCTTCCAACCGTATATCGGTGAAGGAATGTGGTCTAGCATGGTATATTTGTCTAAAGAAATCCATGATTACATGGCTATCCCATTCATGTTGGGTTGGGCGTTAATGGTTGTTCTTTGGGCTAAAAACCAAATGCCTAAGATGTACGATCTTAAGTGGATGATGGTTGTTGGTGGTTACATTAACTTCGGTCCATTTAAAGGTAAGCACCCTGACGCTGGCTTTGCTAACGCAGGTGAAAAACTATGGTTCTGGGCATTTGCTCTATTTGGTCTATTCATCTCAGTATCAGGAATGTTATTACTGTTCCCGAACTTATTTGAACCAAGCCGTAACCTAAGCTTACTTGCTCTTGTTGTTCACTCAGTGAGTGCAATTATTATCTGTGCTTTCTCTATCGTTCACATCTTCATGGCAACAGCTATGTCTGAAGGTGGTATGGATTGTATGGTGTCTGGTTACTGTGATGAGCAGTGGGCTAAGCAGCATCACAACCTTTGGTATGATGAAATCAAAGAAAAAGGCGAGCTTAAATACAGAGACTAGTCGTCTTGGAATTTAAGGAAAAATACCCTCAATGGCATCGCTTTTGAGGGTATTTTTGTATCTGACTTTGATAGATCAAAATTTAAACATAGATATTTCTTATAATTAACATAGTGATATTGTTTATTAGTGATTAATTATTTACCAGGTGCTAATCTGTGATCTCCTTGGTAAAAATTAACTCCTTGGCTTGTTATTCAACGTTAAGTTATAGATAGTTCACACAAAGGTCAGTGATTTAAGAGTATTCTACTCACACTGCAGCTATGAGCTGCGAGTCTGCTCATTCTTAAGGTAGGAAATGCTATGTCATCAATAATTAAACCATCAGACACCATTATTCAGTCGCCTTATCAAGCGAACATTACCACGCCAGACTGGATGATCAGTGCGATGGAGAAAGTGATGCAGTTTTATGTTGATCGTAATTTACGATTGGACACTGTATCTGCTGAAATGATGCCAAAGCCAGTTGAAGGTAAAAAGTACATGCTCTATGCGCATGTGCCTTTTTGTCATACCTTGTGTTCTTACTGTACTTTCCACCGTTTCTTATTTAAAGAAGACAAAGCCCGTCGCTATTTTGTTTCTTTACGTAAAGAAATGGATATGGTGAAAAATTTAGGTTATGACTTTGAATCTATGTATATCGGTGGTGGGACTACCACGGTATTAGAAGATGAGTTAGCACGTACCATTGAACATGCAAAAACCTTATTCCCAAATATTAAAGAGGTATCGTGTGAATCCGATCCTCAGCATCTCGATAGCGAAGGCTTCAAGCAGTTAGAAGGCTTAGTCGACCGTATGTCTATTGGTGTACAAAGCTTTAATGATGATATCTTGACCATGACAGACCGAATTGAAAAGTTTGGTACTGGTCAGCAGACGTTCGATAAAATCATGGCGGCTAAAGAGCTATTCCCTATCATTAATGTCGATTTGATTTTCGGTTTCCGTGGTCAAACAGATGAAATCATCCAGCATGATTTGGATATGGCATCTAAATTAGACCCACGCCAAATTACTACTTATCCATTGATGATTACTCACCAAACACGTAAAAGCGTCAAGGGTAAACTGGCTGCGCCGCACGGTGATATGGCCCGTCAATATCGTCAAATCCTTAACAGCTTAAACGGTCAATATACGCAACTTTCAGGTTGGGCATTTGGTAAAGCCAACAACGAAGGCTTTGATGAGTATGTTATTGATTATGATGAGTACCTAGGGGTTGGTTCAGGCTCTTTCAGCTTCTTGGATGACACCTTATACGTGAATACTTTCTCGCTGAAAAAGTATCAAGAGCGTGTTGAGAACGGCCTGATGGGCGTTGAGCAACAAAAGCAATACGGCAAAAAAGAAGTCATGCAATATCGCTTCTTATTAGGTATGTTCTCAGGCCGTTTATCACGTAAATATTTCCGTGAAACCTTTGGTGTGAATTTAGACACTGCCTTGTTTAAAGAAATGGCTTCAATGAAAGCGATTGGCGCAATTAAAAATGACCCGAACGATCCAGATAATTTGATTTGGACCGATAATGGTAAAATGATGGGCTTGCTGATGATGAAAGAGTTTTACTCTGGTATGGATAATGTCCGTGCACAATTACGCAAACCACTCAGACCAGAAGACATGTAAGCTTACGCTATAGTCAGCTGATATCGTCTAGTAAATATCGTGAAATTAAAGGCAGTGATAATCTTCACTGCCTTTTTTGTTTTTGCAGTATACTGATTTTGATATCACTCAAATGACTGTGGTTCCACTGAGATGGTTTTATTGCGATTGAATAATTCAGACAGAGAGCGCTATGGCTAATATATTACTCCTTGCCAATATCAATTGTGACCGACTTCTGCAGCTTGATAAACCACTGCAAACAGGTGGTCGCTTTCATTATCAAGACGGCGGCTCACGTTTGGGCGGCGGCGGTGCCAATACAGGCATCGGCTTGGTATGGGCAGGGCATTCGGTGTCTTTAGTGAGCCAAGTGGGTAATGATAAGGTGGGTAACTGGATATTGGCGCAAGCCAGTACTCAAGGGTTGGATTGTCGGCTTGTCGAGCGTTTTGAAGGAACCACATGTGAAATGTTGTTGGTCATGACGCCTGATGGCGAGCGCACAATCATTCGCCCACAACGGCCAGTTTTTGAATTACCCTCTCCGCCGAAATGGCAGCAGTTTGATGCGCTATATACTAATTCATCAGCAAAAGGCATTAGTGGCTGGACGACTTCGGCGTTAAACGATTGCCTTGTCGTCTCTCAATTAGCCAAAGATGAACGCGTTCGTCCTTGTCATGTGCTTATTGCTTCAATCACTGATATGCAAGGTCGTTGTATTGGAGATAAATGGGAGTTTGCAGAGCAAATTGCTGGTGAGTCTTTACGTTACTTTGTGGTCACAGATGGTGAAAATGGTGCAGTCGCTTATAGTAAAGACGCACAAGTGCATGTGCCTGCAGTATTAGCTGAGGTTGTTGATACAACAGGTGCTGGCGATGCCTACGCTGCAGGACTGATCCATTACTTGTGTCAGCAAAGAGGTATCAAAGAAGCGATGGAAGAAGGGGCTCGTTGGGCAGCATTCGCGGTTGCGACCCCTAGTTCAGTACCAGGACAGTGCTTGCAACACTATTTAACTGCGCCAGAATCTGAGTAGAGGCGGGCCTAGGCCGTACACATTCAGCTTCATCGTTTCGTCATTTTTGTGTCGCTAATCTGTCATATTGCAAGATTATACTTTCGCCGTAATTTGTTGAAAGCTTAGTCTTTTTCATCGGAGATTGCGTTTTAGCTGTACTCTTCCTACTTCCTGGAAGTTAATTACAACCCTATTTATTCTGTTTGATCTTACGGCCCTGCATTCCCCCATTTGCAGGGCTTTTTTTATTCATTTTTGTCGCTGACGAATTGAGTGCGGTTAGCAAATTGAAAACTAATTGGAAAATCGGTGCGTCACTTAGGCTTTTCAGTTAGTATTTACATTGAGTTAACATATTCGCAGGAACCCGTTCTCTGGGGTTCGCCTGAATTTATGCGCGATGAAGTTATTAGGGGCATTATGGGAAATAAAGTTTGGAACGATAAAAAACGTTTTATCTGGATATTATCCATTCTACTTTTGGCTGCATTTATAGTAACAAGCAGTATTAGCTATCAAGTTGCACATGACTCGTTAAGCGAACAGATTGAAGACAACACATTGCCACTGACCAGTGACAATATCTATTCCGAAATTCAGCAAGATTTATTACGCCCTATCTTTATTTCATCTTTGATGGCTCAAGACACCTTTGTCCGTGATTGGACGATTAATGATGAGCAGCAACCTGAAAAGCTAGTGCGCTACCTGAGAGAAATTCAAAACAAATACGATACAGTGACCAGTTTTTTTGTATCAGAAGCGAGCCGAAATTATTATCATTCTTCAGGGGTTCTGAGAAAAATAGAAGACGTCTCTAATGACGATGCATGGTATTTTCGAGTGCGCTCTTTGCCGCAAGATGAAGACTACGAAGTTAATATTGATACCGATACTGCTGATAAAAATCGTACCGTGATTTATGTAAACTACAAAGTTTATGATTTTGAGGGTAACTTTATCGGTGTTACTGGAGTCGGACTTGCCGTTGAGCGAGTTAAAAAACTGATAGATCTGTACCAAACACGTTATAACCGCCGAGTATATTTTTCCGATAGGCAGGGCAATATTAAGCTGCACAGCAGTGGATTTGAAGGTGCTACCACATTACAGAGTAGTGCAGGGCTAGAAAAGCTGGCGACTCGAATTCTCACCAGTCCTAGTGCATCATTTTCTTACCATAGAGATAACAGAACGATTTACTTAAACAGCCGCTTAGTTGAAGAGTTCAAATGGTACTTGATGGTAGAGCAAGACGAAGTGCAAGCAGAGAAAAAACTACTAACGACGTTTTGGATTAATATTGGTTTGAGTTTGGTTGTGACCTTAGGGATATTGTTTATTGCCAATATGACGATAGGTAAATATCAGCGAAAGTTAGAGTTAATGGCATCCACAGACAAGTTAACTGGTGCAGCCAATCGACAAGTCTTTGAAGATTACTTTGCTCAGGCGCTATCTCGCTCAGTGGTAGATGGCACAGTTATGTCAGTGCTGATCCTCGATATTGACCACTTTAAACAAGTGAATGATCAATATGGTCATAACATTGGCGATCTTGTCATTCAATCTGCAGCGAATGTGCTTAAATCCCATTTAACAGATGCCGACTTGTTATGTCGCTGGGGCGGCGAAGAGTTTTTAGTTTTATTGGCTAATACCAATATCAGTCAAGCTAATGAGTTGGCTGAAAAAATGCGAGAGTCAGTCGCAGCGAAAAGCATCAAGGTTAATGGGAGTAAAATTAGTGTCACCTTAAGTTGTGGGGTAGCTGAACATCGCAAGACAGAAAAACCAGAAGAGTTAGTAAATCGCGCTGATATCGCCCTTTACCAAGCGAAAGCACAAGGTCGAAATCAGGTGGTTTTATCTTATTAAAGTAGCGCTTTAACAATGAGAGAGTAGTCATGGCAGGCCATGTGTTAGCAAGCAAAATATCAGGATTATTTTGTGGGGATAAAATTAATTCTTTAGGCAGTATCGACAGTGGGATGAACAACAAATTGCCCATGCAAGTGCTGAAGGTTAATCAACACCAAGTTGAGGGAGATGCTCAAGCGGATCCGATTCATCATGGTGGCGAAGAGCGAGTATTACATCATTTCCCTCGAGAACATTATGGGCAATATCGTCGCTGGGATCTCATCAGCAATCATAAAGACGTGCCAGCGATGGGTGAAAATATTAGTACCGTCGGACTCGATGAGTCTCAGGTTAATATTGGCGATATTATTCAAATTGGCGAAGTACTGTTGCAAGTGACGCAACCACGCTCACCTTGCTTTAAGCTAAATCAGCAATTCGGCCATCCTAAATTTGCTCTCGCCATGCAAGAGAGTCGCATGTGTGGTTGGTTTTATCGGGTATTACAAGCTGGTGAGATTAACGCTAACGATAGCATCGTACTCATTGAGCGTAAATCTGATATCAGTGTTGCGCAAGCAATGAAAATCTATTTCTTACCAGAAGTCGATGCCGAGCAATATCAACTGCTGATGCAATGTGAAGGACTGGCTAGTAATTGGGTTACCAGTATGCAAAAGCGTATCGATACTCAAACCATTGAGAATTGGCAGTATCGTTTATATGGCCCAGAAGGTGAGCCTGTTGAGTAAATCTTAACTTGCTCATCAATTAAGTCGCAATAAAAAACGCACAGTATAGTGCGTTTTTAGTCTCTGATTAAAGCATCCGTTTATTCAATTTTAAATCGGGCTACTAACACATCGAGTCGACTTGCTAAGCTATTCAGTGATTCACTGGCTTGGGCTGCGGCCTTGGCTGTATCAGCTGTGCGCTGAGTAATATCGTTGATTTCAGTGACATTACGATTAATGTCTTCGACAACGGTAGATTGCTCTTCTGTTGCCGCTGCCACTTGAATGTTCATATCACTGATTGACGCAATTTGCTGGCTAATACCGCTAAGTGATTGGCTCGCTTCATCCACAGCGTTAACGCCTTCTTGAGAACGATTACGAGATGTTTCCATTGCAACAACAGCACGGCTGGCTTCAGATTGTAATTTATCAATCATGGTTTGCACTTCGTTAGTTGAATCCGCTGTACGTGAAGCAAGGCTTCTAACTTCATCAGCAACCACTGCGAACCCTCTACCAGCTTCTCCAGCACGTGCAGCTTCAATAGCAGCGTTGAGTGCCAGTAAGTTGGTTTGCTCTGAAATAGCGCGGATCACATCTAAGATACCGCCAATAGACTTAGTGTGAGTCGCCAACGACTCAATCACTTCACCGACCTGTTCTACGTCATTTGAAAGTTGATTAATGGTGCTCCTTGCACTCATTACCACTTGCTGTCCATCAGAGGATTCGGTATCTGCTTCTTTAGCCGTAACCGCTGCTTGGGCTGCATTACTGGCAATTTCATTGACCGTTGCTCCCATTTCATTAATGGCGGTGACAACCATAATGGTTCTATCTTTTTGCTGCTGGCTGTCATCTAAAGTTTGGTTTGCTTGGGCTGAAACATCTTTGGCGGATAAACTCAGTTGTTCACTGGTTCTAGCCACTTCAATGACGGATTCTTGAATTTTCGTGATAAAGCTATTAAATCCTTTTGCCAGCTGAGCCAGTTCATCATGACCTTCAACTGGAAGACGTTGACGTAAATCACCTTCACCTTCGCCAATATCTTTAAACAGTTCGGCAACCTTAGCAATAGGGCGGCTCACTGAAGAAGCAACAGCACTTGCTACGATAATAAAGAACACCGCGATAATGATGGTGCCAAGTATGATTTGGTACACGGCTTTATCGAGTAGGGCAAAAATCTCAGACTCAGGCACTTCCGCAACTAAGTACCAGTCCATAGCAGGAATATAACTACTTGCCACCATTTTACTTTCACCATTAACCTCAATGCGCATTAAGTTAAAGTCATTTTTAGCTAATAAAGATTGGCTATTGGTGCCAGAATAAAACCCACTTAAATTGGCTTTACCTATCTGGTTCGGATCTGGGTGAAGTTTCACGCTACCTGATGCGTCAACAAGATAAACAAAGCCACTATCTTCAATCTTGAATGAAGCAAGTTGTTGCACCATATCATCAAGAGATTTAGCTAAACCGACTAACCCTCGGCCATTAGGTTGCTGATAGTTGATAAACAGTTTTACTTCGCCAGTTGTTTCAGTAAAGACATTCAGCATTCGCTCCTGTCCGCTATTGAGATAGTCGAAAAACCAACTATCTTGCTGCGGATTAAGAACGCGAAGAAAACCATCTTGAGTGTAATAAGCTGCTGTTTCACGGTCCGCGTAGGAGGCTTGTACTAACTGATACTGTGCTTGTATATCACCTAACTGGGCAATCACATCGTCTTCTCTATCATTGGGACGACCTTGCTCTACCCAATCCAGTAGCATTCGGCTTTTTGCCAGTTGTTCTGCGGCATTGAGCAAGTTGTTAATATCAAGCTCTAATTTATGACGTATTTGCATCAATAAGCTCGGCAGTTCTGAATCAATCATACGCTGCTCAACAACGACTTTCGCGCTACGCTGGCTCAATACTCCCACTAGCATGGTTGAAAACACCACGCCAAAGATCATCGAGAATAAGATTTTTTGTTTAATGGATAGATGTTTTAGCTGATTCATTCGGACAACCTAATTAGTTCGATATGTTTAATATCGGCAATTTGCGGAATAATTAAATAGGTTTTATGTGGTCTTGAGCTAATTTTGCGGTAATAGGTTATTTATACAATAAAAAAACGCACCAATTAATAGTGCGTTTTGTTGAAGTGACAATTTTGCTTAAGTGATAGTAAGGATATCAACTACATATTTGGATAGTTTGGACCACCGCCGCCTTCTGGGGTGACCCAAGTGATATTTTGGCTTGGGTCTTTAATGTCACAGGTTTTACAGTGGATACAGTTTTGCGCATTAATCACAAACTTGTTTTCAGGACCTTCAGCGACGACTTCATACACGCCAGCAGGGCAATATCGTTGCGCTGGTTCGTTGTATTTTATTAAGTTTACCGCGATAGGAATTGAGGCATCTTTAAGTTGCAAATGACACTTCTGATCTTCCTCATGATAGGTATTTGAAAGATAAACAGAAGACAGTTTATCAAAGCTTAATTTACCATCCGGTTTTGGATACTCTATAGGAGTAAAGTCTTTCGCTAAGCCCATTTCTGCATGATCTGGGGTTTCATCTCGCAAGGTGATTGGGAACTTGCCGCCAAACCAGTTTTGATCGATAAAGTTAAATGCGCCACCCAAATAAGTGCCAAACTTATGCAGAGCAGGGCCAAAGTTACGTGATTGGAATAACTCTTCGTGTAACCAGCTTTGTTCGATACGAGTTTGGAAACAATCAAGATCCTTACCCGCTTCAACACCAGCCATTAAGGCTTCACCTAAGGTTTCGGCTGCCACAATACCGCTCTTCATTGCAGTGTGAGTGCCTTTAATTTTGGCAAAGTTCAAGGTGCCAGCATCACAGCCAATCAGAAGACCACCAGGGAAGCTCATTTTTGGTAGTGAGTTTAAGCCGCCTTTTGCGATTGCGCGCGCGCCGTAGGTTAAGCGTTCACCACCTGTCAGTGTTTGGCTGATCACAGGGTGCTGCTTATAACGTTGGAACTCGTCAAATGGACTGACGTGAGGGTTCTTGTAGTTTAAGTCGATGATTAACCCTACCGCAACTTGGTTGTCTTCCATGTGGTATAGGAATCCGCCACCTGAAGTACCTTGGTTTAATGGCCAGCCACCAGTATGGACAACTTTACCTTCTTGATGTTGCTCGGCAGGAATTTTCCAGATTTCTTTAAAACCTAAACCATAATGCTGCGGGGTCTTTCCGTTATCAAGGTGATATTTTGCGATTAGCTCTTTACCTAGGTGGCCTCGACAACCTTCAGAAAAGACGGTGTAATTGGCATGTAATTCCATACCTGGCATATAGCTGTCTTTTTCTTCGCCGTTAGCGCCGACGCCCATATCGCCAATTAAAATGCCTTTTACGCTGTTATCTTGATTAAACAGCACTTCACTTGCAGCAAATCCTGGGAAAATTTCAACGCCTAAGCCTTCAGCTTTTTCAGCTAACCAGCGGGTTAAGTTCCCGACGCTGATAATATAGTTGCCTTCATTATGCATGGTTTTAGGCACTAAGCTGTTCGACATTAACTTGGAGTTTGATTCTGAGCTAAGTAAATAAATCTCGTCGTGAGTCACTTTGGTATTCAAAGGGATATCGGATTCTCGCCAATCTGTGAACAATTCATCCAATACTTTAGGTTCGAAAACCGCACCTGATAAGATGTGCGCTCCAACCTCAGAGCCTTTTTCAACCACACAGACGGTCATTTCTTTATCTGCATCTTGTGATATTTGCATTAATCGACATGCAGTAGCGAGTCCGGCAGGTCCTGCACCGACTATTACTACATCGAATTCCATAGATTCGCGTTCCATCATCTCACCTTTGATCTTCGTTTCCCGGTTTATGGCGGGTTTGTTGTTTTTTTGTTTTACTCACCTTACCTCAAAAATGACTTAGGTCACAGTAGCAACTGTGATTTTGAGCTCGTGAGCTAGCTCGCAAATCTTTACAGATTTTGCTCAAACTGGGACAAATTGTCATAAAAAGGTACTGATCCGAGTGATTTTAGGCCTATAATCAAGGTTGACGGTTCTCCGAGCTCTATATCCTACGTCCACAGATACGGGTATTTAGCCGTGGTAATAATGCCACCGGGGTGAGTAAAGAAATGCGCTTACCTCCCACACTTGGAAAGGTTAACATGTCCCAACTACAAGACAGCTTTGGTCGAAGATTTCACTATCTGCGGATGTCAGTCACTGACGTTTGTAATTTCAAATGTACCTATTGCCTCCCTGATGGCTACAAGCCTGATGGCAAGCCTAAGTTCCTTGCGCTAAATGAAATAGAAAATTTAGTGGCAGCGTTTGGCGAGGTAGGTACGCAAAAAATCCGCATTACCGGTGGTGAGCCGACACTAAGAAAAGATTTTACCGATATCGTTCGTATTGTTGCCGACAATGACAACATTAATACTGTCGCAATGACAACCAACGGTTATCGTCTCGAAAAACATGCTAAAGAATGGTACGACGCAGGCTTGCGACGCATTAATGTTTCAGTTGATAGTCTTGATCCTAAGATGTTTTACCAAATTACTGGTGAAAACAAATTTGATGAGGTCATGCGCGGAATCGATGCTGCATTGGATGCTGGATTTGAGCGAATTAAAATTAATGCCGTATTGTTAAAAGGCTTAAATGACAAAGATTTGCCACGTTTTTTACATTGGATCAAGAGCACACCGATTGATTTGCGCTTTATTGAACTCATGGAAACGGGCTTGGGTCATGATTATTTTAACGCACACCATTTAGCTGGCCTTGATATCAAGTTAAAACTTGAGTCAGAAGGCTGGTTATATGACTTACCTAGCGTAGATGATGGCCCTGCACAAAACTTTAGTCATCCAGATTATCAAGGCCGTATCGGATTGATTATGCCGTACGCCAAAAACTTTTGCGCTAGCTGTAATCGCCTGCGAGTCTCAGCCAAAGGTAAATTGCACTTGTGTCTATTTACCGAAAATGGTTTGGACTTACGAGATTTATTGCAACACGAATCTCAACGAGCAGAGTTAATTGAGCGTTTACACAGTCAGTTAGCGCAAAAAGAAGAAACCCATTATTTACATCAAGGGATAACAGGCGTAACCAAACATTTAGCATCAATTGGTGGCTAATCTTGGTTGCTAAATTCAATCCCTAACTGACATCTAGATTTTATAAGGCAAGTTAGCATGAGCAATTGTTTTACCCATATCAATGCCGATGGCAACGCGCACATGGTCGATGTGACAGAGAAAAACATTACTGAACGTGAAGCGCGTGCTGAAGCATTCATTGAAATGGCGCCAAGTACATTAGAAATGATCATGAGTGGCAGCCATCACAAAGGTGATGTGTTTGCGACAGCCCGTATTGCAGGTATTCAAGCTGCTAAAAAAACCTCAGATTTAATCCCGCTATGTCATCCACTTATGTTGACGAAAGTTGAAGTGGACTTAGAAGCTCAACCGGAACACAACCGCGTTCGTATTACCAGTTTATGTAAACTTTCTGGTAAAACCGGTGTTGAGATGGAAGCATTAACGGCTGCATCAACGGCGGCGTTAACGATTTACGACATGTGTAAAGCGGTTCAAAAAGACATGATTATTTCCCAAGTACGTTTACTCGAAAAGCGTGGTGGTAAATCAGGTCACTTCCAAGCTGAAGATTAATTTTTCGCTGGCATCCAAAATATTTAAAGAGACATTGTCATGATTCAGGTTTTATTTTTTGCACAAGTTAGAGAGTTACTGGGTACAGCCAAAACAGAAATCTCAGCTGAAGGGATCACAAACACCGAGCAGTTACGCCAAGCATTGGCATCGACTGATGAGAAATGGGCAAAAGTCTTGTCTTCAGACAAACTACTTGTTGCCGTGAATCAAACCATGAGCGCATGGGATGCTGCGGTTGCTGATGGTGATGAAGTTGCTTTTTTCCCTCCAGTGACAGGCGGTTAATATGACGGCCAGTAAAGAAACAAACCCAAAACAAGTCGTCCGTGTTCAGACGGCCGATTTTAATGTCGCCGATGAATACGTTGCTATTGCTGCTGACAACAGTGACGGCGCTGTGGTGACCTTTGCCGGTAAAGTGCGTGATTTTAATGATGGCAGTGCGGTAACGGATCTGACCCTTGAGCATTATCCTGGTATGACAGAAGCGGTATTAGTCCAATTAGCGGAGCAAGCTTATGAGCGCTGGCCGCTAAACTATGTCACGATTATTCACCGTGTAGGTCGTATGGAACTAGGCGAGCAAATCGTGTTTATCGGTGTCACCAGTATGCATCGTAAAGCGGCATTTGCAGCGTGTGAATTCTTAATCGATTTCTTAAAAACCAAAGCGCCATTTTGGAAATTAGAAGCCGGTGAAGAAGGCAATAACTGGGTTGAAGCACGCGACTCTGACGAACAAGCTGCATCAATGTGGAATGATGTTAAGTAAATAAGGACACTAAGTTTATGACCGTGAGTTGCCGTTTGTCGCAGGGTATTCAAGCTTTAGTGTTGAGTGGGGTTATTGGTTTGATGACCTTAGTGTCATTCTCGGCACAAGCAGCCAAACCCCCTGCGATTGCTGCAGCATCGAATGTGAAGTTTGCCTTAGATGAAATTGTGGCGAACTTTACCGCTGAAACGGGCCTGAAGCTTAGAGTGTCTTACGGTTCTTCTGGTAATTTTGTGGCGCAGATTCAACATGGTGCGCCTTTTGAAATGCTGCTTAGCGCTGATGAGTTTTATGTACAGCAGTTACATAAAGTCGGTAAAACTGACTCTGATGGTGATATTTATGCCATTGGTAAACTTGCCCTTGTTGCGCCTAATAACTCTTCTTTAAACCTTGATCCGCAACTTGCAGGTCTTGAAGCGGCAATTGAGCAAGGCGAAATTAAACGTTTTGTGATTGCTAATCCTGCTCACGCTCCCTACGGCGAACGTGCTCAAGCGCTATTAACAAACAAAGGCCTTTGGGAAGCACTGCAGTCAACCATCATTATGGGTGAAAATGTCTCTCAGGCGGCTCAATTTGCCCTAAGCGGTTCTGCTCAAGGTGGTATTGTGGCGTTATCATTAGCTTCTGCGCCGCAGTTCAGCAAAATGGGGCGCTATGTTGAAATCCCGCAGTCTTTATATCAACCGATTAATCAACGCATGGTGATGACCCCTAAAGCTGGTGATACTACCAAAGCGTTTTATGAATACATGAAGTCGAGTGCGGCTCATGACGTATTAGAAAATTACGGTTTTGGTTTTCCAGACTCACTGACAGACAAGCATCATTTGCATCAACCTAAACTTCGTGCACCACAACCAAGACAGCAAGTGGCGGAAGAGTAATTTATGGATTGGCAGTCATTGTGGCTATCGGCCAAGTTAAGCAGTGTAACCGTATTAATTTTAGTCCCAATGGCGGTATTTGTTGGCCGTTTTTTGGCTTACCGCCAGTTTAAAGGCAAGTCTTGGGTTGAAGCCTTGATTATGGTGCCACTTGTGTTGCCGCCGACCGTTATTGGTTATTACTTATTGGTTGGCTTAGGCAGCCAAAGCCTTATTGGGCAATGGGTTGAGCAATTTACTGGTGCACAATTAGTGTTTAACTTTTCCGGATTGGTTATTGCGTCTATCTTGGTCAATATTCCCTTCGCTGTTCAGCCAATTCAACGTGCTTTTGAAACTATCCCCCATGATATTCCAGATGCCGCAGCATGCTGTGGTATGAGCTGGTGGCGCATATTTCTCAAAATCGAATTACCGATGATCTGGCCCGGGATTTTGACTGCGGTGGTATTATGTTTTTCCCACGTATTAGGTGAATTTGGTGTGGTATTGATGTTAGGCGGCAATATCGCTGGTGAAACGAAAACCATTTCAATTGCCATTTATGACAGTGTGCAAGCCTTTGACTTTGAAGCGGCGGGTACGATGTCGTTAGTGCTGCTTGTCTTTGCTATTAGTGTACTGGCAATCACTACCAGTTTATCAAAGCGTATTGGGGGGCAGCATGCCAACCCGCAACGCTGATTTACATTGCGATATTTCGCAGCAACTTCCTATTCCTTTATCGGCCAAATTCGATTGTAAGGCTGGCGAAGTGCTGGCTGTAGTAGGGCCGTCTGGTGGAGGTAAAACCACCTTATTGCGGATGATTGCAGGTCTGAGTTCGCCTGAAAAGGGCACCATTCAATGTGGCGGACAAGACTGGTATGCGAGTGAGCCTAAGTTGCATTTATCGCCTCAACAGCGTCATATCGGCTATGTGCCGCAGCATTTTGGCTTGTTCCCACATTTAACAGCCCTTGAGAATGTCATTTCTGGCTTAGACCATATCCCTAAGAGCGAACGTAAAGCGAGGGCCTTAGACTGGCTTGAACGCGTTAACTTACATGGACTGCCTGCTAGGTTGCCTGCGCAATTATCTGGTGGTCAGCGTCAACGTGTGGCTTTAGCGAGGGCATTAGCCCGTGAGCCTTCGGTGTTATTACTTGATGAGCCCTTCTCTGCCGTAGATAGGGAAACCCGTGAGCGATTATATATCGAGCTTGCACGGCTCAAATCGCAATTATCTATACCCGTTATCATGGTGACCCATGATATGAATGAAGCCTTGTTGCTGGCCGATAAAATGATTCTTATCAGTCAGGGAAATATGCTTCAGCAAGGTGAGCCGTTTGAAGTATTGTCCCATCCCCGTAATGAAACCGTCGCAAGGCAAATGGGGCTGCGTAATATATTTCACGCCGAAGTCAGTGGGCGAGATGAGGAAGCCAATATCACTTGGTTGAAAATGGGCGAACAGATCATCGCCAGTGATAGTGCGCCAGAGTTGGCGATAGGCCAACAGGTACGTTGGGTAATTCCAAATCAAGGTATTCGCTTTAATGCCATTTCCAGTGGGCGATTATGCCGTAGCATCAATAAACTGGATATCGTCATCGATTCGATATTGGTCATGGGAGAATCTGTGCGTGTTAAGGCCTCTATGCGGGATGTGAAAGAGACCTTTAATATGGATGTTCCTTCTCACTTGGCCACTAAATTGAACTTGAAACCGGGATTAGAGACGACTATCGCACTTAAATCTGAACAAGTTCATATACTAGAATCATGATCAATTATTAATCTTACAAAGCTTGGGTCTTTTGTCGGGCTTAGGTAAAGTATCACTATTCCAATTCTCTTTATTGAGGCTTTCATGTTCCGTATCGTTTTGTCGTTGCTAGTTGTGTTCCCGTCAATGGTGATGGCAACCCCGAGTATGCATACTTTGTTGTCTGAAGGTGGATACGTGCAACCGATAACTGTGATTGAACAAATTGAACTAGATTATCGCGGTATTGTTTCTTCATTTGATATGGATGTGGAAAATGGTCAGTTAATCTATGAAGTGGATGTACTCAACCTTGAAGACAGTGAAATCACTGAGCTGTCTTTTTTTGCTGTTGATGGCGCCTTGATGAAAAAGAAATTAACGGCGCTTGAGTCCGATGATTTAGATCAGGTGAAGGCTGCCAAGGTATTAATTTCAAAAGGCATGACTTTTACCGAATTAGTTAAATTGGCAAAAGAAAATCAGTCTGGGTATTTAATTGAAGCTGAGTTAGATCACGACCTTGCCATCAGCTATCTTGAGCTGAAACTGCTGAACGTCTCTAGTAAGCATACGATAGCGTTTGATATTGAAGAATTACGCCCATTGCCATTATTGCAGTGGGACTAAACTCACAATGAATTTCATGCTGTAAAACGAAGGAATAGCACTATGCGAGTATTAATCGTTGAAGATGACGCAACCACGCTACAATATGTTGCTGAAGGTTTTACCGCTCAACAATATCAAGTCGATACCGCGACAAATGGCCATGATGGCTTGCACCAAGCTAAACATAATCAATATGACATTATCATTTTAGATCGCATGTTACCTCAGCTTGATGGACTTACATTACTTACGGCATTACGTAATAACGGTAACCAGACTCCAGTATTAATCCTTTCGGCACTAAGCCATGTGGATGAGCGTGTAAAAGGTTTACGTGCTGGTGGTGATGACTATATGACCAAGCCATTTGCTTTTGCTGAGTTACAAGTGCGTGCAGAGAAGCTTATTCAGCGCAACGCTCCGTCTGCAGCCAATACAGACTTGGAAGTGGGCAACTTAAAAATGGAGTTGTTGACTCGTAAAGTGACACTTGATGAACACGAGTTATTGTTACAACCTAAAGAGTTTCAGTTGCTTAAGTATCTGATGGAACACCCTAATCAAGTTATCAGTCGCACATTGTTATTTGAAGCAGTATGGGATTATCACTTTGATCCTCGCACCAATGTCATCGATGTGCACATTGCTAAATTACGTCGTAAGTTTGAAGAGTTAGGCCACCCTGAAATCATTGAAACGGTTCGAGGGGCTGGATATCGCCTTTGCAAAGGGAATTAAACCCTACCAAAGTAGTGCTTGGCGAATTACGCTGATTTTCTCAACACTGGTAACCTTACTCATTGTGTTACTGGTGTTTGGGCTCTATCGGCAATTGGTGATTGAACAGGAAAACCAAGTCGAGCAGCACCTTGCCACAGAAATGCAACGTTATCAGCAGTTAGCCTTAACGGTTGACCGTCGCAGCTTTGCAGCCCAAATACGCGCAGCGGATCCCAAAACTGCGCTCATAGCATGGCGTAACAGTGTTGATATGGTTGGTGCATTAAGTTTTGTGCCAGACAACATGCCGCTATTGCCTAAAACACGTGACTTTCCGATTTTGACGGGTGGCCCAGATAAGCTACATATCCTCACTGGCGGAATCGTCATGACCCATTACGGGCCTGTGCTGATTGCAACCCGAACCGATAATTTGTCAGCCTTAATTGAGAAGTTTATCAATGCTGCTTTTTGGGCGGTTGCGTTTACTTTGGGCATCACTCTTGCGGTTGGTTTTGTATTTTCCAAAGCCATTTTAAGACGATTGGTACAGTACAATTTACTCAGTGAGAAAATTGAACAAGGCGAGTACGACACCCGTTTGCCCGTTAGTCATAATCAAGATGAATTTGACATGTTAGCCGGACAATTTAACCGAGTGTTAGATACGCTTGAGCATAATTTAATGTCAGTGCGAGGCGTGACCGATAATATTGCCCATGACTTACGAACACCTTTATCACATTTGCGCATCGGTATTGAGCAGTTACCAAGTAAACCAGCTGAACAGGTGCCAGAACTCACGGCTATGCTACTTGAAGAGCTGGATCATTGTTTAGCGACTTTTGATGCGATGCTGTCATTAACACGCATTGAAGAAGGCCAGCAGACGTTAGATAAACAGCCTGTGAGTTTGCAGTTATTATGTGAAGACTTGTTTGAAATGGCAGAGGTGGTTGCGGAGTCGAAGCAGCAAACCTTGTCACTAAGTGTGGCTAATGATGTGACCATTTCAGGCGATAAATATTTGTTATTCCAAGCACTGTTTAACTTAGTTGATAACGCTATTAAATATGCGCCTGAAGATGCCGAGATTAAAATTGTTCAAACTGGTCGCACTGTGCAGATTATTGATAACGGCCCCGGGATCAGCGACGAAGACAAAGAGCGAGTATTTGAGCGTCTTGTGAGGCTTGATCCAAGTCGTCACCACAAGGGGACAGGGCTTGGTTTATCAATGGTGAAAGCGATTTTATCTCGTCATCATGCTACTATTGAACTTAAAGATAATCACCCGGGTTTGATTGTCGACATTCAGTTTTAAGCCAGCTGGTAAAACAGATAAACCTTACTCATTTTCCCCAACAGAAATCAGTCTATGTATCAAATCGTTGAACAACACCCTGACTTTATTGTGATCAATAAATCTCCTAATGTGCATTTCCACAGCCAAGATGGCAGTGCAGGAGTGGTAGCTCAAGTTGAGGCTGATTTAGGTATTAAGCTATTTAGTGTTCATCGTTTAGATACACCAACCTCGGGGCTGCTTATTTTAGCCAAATCTGCCCAAGCTGCAGCGGAGTTTACCGCGTTGTTTACTGAGCATCGTATTCAAAAATACTATGTCGCCATTGCTCAGGGTAAACCGAAAAAAAAGCAAGGTTGGGTTATCGGTGACATGAGTAAATCTCGGCGCAGTATGTATAAATTGCTTCGCAGCAAAGAGAATCCTGCTATCACTCAGTTTTTCTCTTACTCGCTAGAAAACGGTTTGCGACTGTACCTATTAAAACCATTAAGTGGTAAAACCCATCAGTTACGAGTTGCCTTGGCCAGTATTGGCGTTCCGATAATTGGAGACACGCTTTATGGCGCCGAACAAAGCGATCGTTGTTATTTGCATGCAATGGCATTAGATTTTTATTACAAAGGGCAGCATTACCACATAAACCAACTTCCAGTCTCTGGTGAGATTTTTTCAAATGAAAAGGTCATTAAGCAATTACAAGGTGATTGGAAGACTCCGGCAGCACAAGATTGGCCGAAAGCCAAAACTAAATCGTCAGCGATTTAGGCATGAGTTGGAAAATTAAGCTTGATATCCTAGACAGTATGGCTAATTAGCACTTTTGATACAGTTACGACCACTGGCTTTTGCTTCATACATCGCTTTATCTGCCAACTGTAATAGCGAATCTACTGCTAATGATTCCGTGATGGTGACACAGCCAATACTCGCTTGTATTTGAATCGGTGTACCTTGCCATTCAAAGTCAATCTCTGCGAGCGTCTGTTGCAGCTTATCTGCAACACAAAGAACTTGTTGCTCAGTGGTGTTAGGTAAAATTAGTACAAACTCTTCTCCGCCAAAACGGCACAAAAAGTCTATTTTTCTGGTCACTTTACTAAGCCGTTTAGCGGTCAGCTTTAATACTTCATCCCCTGCGGTATGCCCGTGAGTGTCATTAATTTGTTTGAAGTGGTCTATGTCGATTAACACGACGCTATACATCACTTTATCTCGCAGCCAGCGCTCATGTTCAGCGGTTAACTTTTTCTGTAATGCATTTCGATTCCAGAGATCTGTTAAAGGATCTTTGTTAGCAAGTGTCATTATTTTAACGACTAGGCGATTAATGGTGTTGCCAATAATGAGAATGTTGACGACTAAAATAAGGACGATGTAAGTCCAAAGAACAGGGATGGATTGTTCAGTGTTAAAAGCTGCATAGGTGGCTACTTTTTCTGGATAGATAATTAAAATTACCGAGCGGATAAAGAACAACAAACCAATCAAGAAAATAGGGACAACCAGCCAGTAAGTGGCAAAAGCGGTAAAATTAGCTTTGAAAGCGGTGTAATGATCTTTGGCTAACATGAAAAACAACACCGAGGCGGCCAAGGATAAGATGATCATGAGATAGGACGCATTTTCTGCTTGGGGTTGTACCATGAGCATGAAGCCACAGGTGACCAGTAATACGCCAATATCAAACTGATAACTGGAATTGAGATGATATAAACGCTGAGCTCCCCAGCGCAATAAGCAAAAACCGACTAGAATAATATTATCTGCAATGAGCCAATGCAGGTAACTGGGTTCAAATGTGCGCTGGGTATACAGCAACATACCTATCAAGATAGAAAAATTAGCTAATGCGAATCGCCAACTTGCGCTAGGCGCAACTCGCATTGGGGTGACCATAACTGTCCAAGCTATTGTCGCTGCGAAGCTTAATAGGCAAATAACTTGAACGAGAATAAGGCTACTGTTTTCTATCATCGCACCTTCTACATAGTAATTAGCTTAAATGATTAAAAATCAAGGATAAATTTTATTTCTTAATCATCATAATGATATTTGAACGGTTTAACAAATTGTTGCAGTTGAGCTGTAATTAAATTGATTCACTTATAAATAAAGGATTAAACACTTATGGATACAAATAAACTATTACTCATTATCATTGCTATTTTATTGCCACCGGTTGCGGTTTTTTTGAAAAAAGGTGTGGGGAAAGACTTACTTATTAACGTTATCTTGTGTCTGTTATTTTTCATTCCTGGTTTACTCCATGCCATTTGGGTTGTAATACAAGAATAGGCATTTAGCGACAACAGCTCGAATGAGCAACAAGCACTTTTTATGAGTGAGTAGCTGTAACAGAAAGGCCAATTCTTAATTGCGTCGATGGTTGAAGCGATTTTGAATTGGTATTTTGGTGTATAGATTGTAAAATTCCCCCCTCGACTGACAGAGCTGTAATGAAACCGCTTTTTTATATGTACTTTAGGGTAATACTAAGATGAACCGACGTAAAAAAATTAATCAAACCCTAAAAGGTAAAGCTAAAAAAGCCAATGCGAAAAAGGCTGGCGCGAGTAATAAACCTAAATATATTTCAAAAGCGGATAGGGCAGTAGAAGAGCAAGCAGCTAAAGCACTACTTAGTGCTGAAACGGCAGATTTGCAAGGTGTTGAGGATGTAAAGCTTGTTGAAAGTGGCATAAATTAAGTTTAACCACTTATAAATCGATTAGGTTTTTTGGTGATCCCGTCTAAATAATTCCCAAGTTTCGATGACTTCTCCGTCAGGTAAAGTGCATAACAAGATATCGCCATTGATGTGTTTAATGGTTTCAAGTGTCCCATCGTTATCTAAACAATAATTCGAAGCAGGATTAGTTGAATGTAGCGGCGTTATGTCATCGCCTGAACAGGCTGTTAAGCTACCTAAAATGACACTGAAAATTGCCAAGCTAAGCGGGCTTATTAACTCACAGTGTTTTTTGAAGCAAGATAATACAGTGGTTATCTTTAAAACAATGAACATTTTAGCATCCTGATTACGCTGCTATTTTTCATTATTTAACTATAGACAAGATAACCACAAATTGCCGTTTTTGTTACTTTTCTCCACCACAAACAGAGCAATTAGTTTGCTTTGGTAGCTTCATCTCTCGAAACTCCATTGTCATCGCATCAATCATTAAAATGCGTCCATTTAAGCCTTGGCCAAACTGGCTAATGGCTTTGATAGCTTCAGTTGCTTGAATGCAGCCGACGAGACCAACAACTGGCGCTAGAATACCAGACTCGACGCAGGTCAACTGCTGTTCTCCAAACAAACTGCTGTAACAGTGATAGCAAGGAGAGCTGGCTTGATAATCAAAAACAGTGACAGTGCCTTCCATTCTGATCGCGGCAGCTGAGATAAAGCTGACTTTATGTTTAAAGCAGCTTTGATTTAGTTGCTCTCTGACTTGAACATTGTCGGTGCAATCGAGTACTAACCCATGTTCAGCAACCAACGCATCAATACGATCCTCATCCAAAAATTGATTGATGGTATTGATAGTGATGAGTGGGTTTAATTGCGCAAGTGTTTGCTTGGCTGAGTCGACTTTTGCTTGGCCAATATTGGCATCTTGATGTAAGACTTGGCGCTGTAGATTGGATAACTCTACAGTGTCAAAATCAACAATGGTCATTTCACCTACACCCGCGACAGCGAGGTATTGTGTCACCGTGCACCCAAGACCGCCGGCTCCTATGACTAACACTTTTGCTTGTTTAAGCTTTTCTTGCCCTTCAATATCCATTGCTTTAATGGAGATCTGACGGCTATAACGCAGCATTTCATTGTCAGTTAAAATATCGACTTCATTATCTTGAGGTATCTGAGTCATGATATTTCCTTAGCACAGTACACTGGTAAATGGTTCGACGTGAACGGTTGCACCAGCGGCAATATCCCCTTGGTCTTGCTCTAAGTTAATAAAGCAATTTGCCAAACTCATTGAGGTCAACATACCTGAGCCTTGGCCACCTGTAGAAGCAACAATAAGTTCACCGTTCTCATTGCGGCTTAAAATACCACGTTGATATTCGGCTCGGCCAGGTTGTTTACGGATAGGCGTTGATAGGGTTGCATTGACCACTAAGGCTGGCTTAGGGGTTAACCCTTGCATTTTATTGATGATTGGCCAAACGAGCTTATAAAAAGTTACCATTGAAGAAACAGGGTTACCCGGTAAACCACAGAATACGGCGTTGCCAAGTTTACCAAATGCAAAAGGTTTACCTGGTTTGATGGCTAAACGCCAAAAGGTAATTTCACCTTCTTCTGATAAAATTTGCTTAGTGTAATCAGCATCGCCAACTGACACACCGCCAGAGGTAAGGACCATATCTGCTCTGTCTGCCGCTTCTTTAAAAGCGCCACGAATGGCTTCTTTATCATCTTCAATAACACCTAAGTCTATCCATTCAACATTTGCTTGAGTTAGCAAACCTTGAATTGAATAACGGTTAGAGTCATAAATTTGTCCTGGTGCTAACTCGCTACCAACAGGACGGAGTTCATCGCCTGTTGAAAAGAAGGCAACCGTTAAGCGACGCTTTACTCGCACTTGGCTAATTCCGATTGTAGCCAGTACGCCCATTTCGGCTGCACGAATTTGAGTACCGCTTTTTAATACATTGGTTCCTGCCAGTAACTCTTCACCACGATAGCGAATACTATTGCCTTTGGCGCTAGGGTGTTCAATAGTGATGCTTTCACCATCCGCTTGAGTCTTTTCTTGCATCTGTACTGTGTCATATCCAGCAGGCACAGGGGCGCCAGTCATGATTCGAATGCAAGTGTTGGGTTTAATAGGCGCTGTGTATGGGTGACCCGCAAAAGAAGTACCGACCTGTGTCAGTGTTGTTGCTGTCTCGCCTGTTAAATCGTCAAAACGGAAGGCATAACCATCCATAGAAGAATTGTCAAAAGGTGGTAAATCAATACATGATGCTAAATCTTCAGACAAAATCCGCCCAACAGCATCATTTAAGCCCACCATCTCGCTATCTTCAATGACACTGACTTGTGCTAAAAGCGCGTTAATTGCATCTTGGGGTGCCATTAAGCCTGGTTGTGCACAGGCATCAGATTTTGTTGACATCGTTGCTCCTCACATGACGTTCATCATGTTGTGGTTTGTCTAAGGTAGGCTTAGAACATAAGATTTATTTTTGATACCGCATTATGCCATGATAGCCACAGATAACTATGATCCGAACGAAGGTTTTTTATATCGATGAGCAGTAATCAAGCTGATGACTCAATTGGGTCAACGTCACAGTCAACTAAGCCTGTAGATAAGTCGCAAGCGAAAGGAGCGAATTGGTATCTTTATATGATTCAATGTCGAGATGGGCAGTTATATACAGGGATTACCACAGATGTTGCTCGCCGCTTTAATGAGCATGAAAAGGGAGTAAAAGGTGCTAAATTTTTACGTGGTAAAGGGCCACTTAATTTAGTGTATCAAGAATCTGTGGCCAACCGCAGTGCTGCCACTAAACGTGAACTTGCGGTAAAAAAACTGTCTCGAACAAAAAAGCTGGCATTAATCACAAGCTATCAACCGAAATAAAGCGATACAAAGCGCTGGGACAATTACCTTTTGCACGCAATGTATCGCTATTTTAGCCTACCATGACTAATTTGAACGTAATACTGGGTACTTCATATATTGATTGTCGTAGTAAGGACTTCTTTCGTAAAACCAGCGTAATCTGGCTTTAGGATCGTTGGCAAAGTCTTCATCTTTTAATGCAAGGGCAAACTCACTCGCTAAAGCTTCACTCTCTGCTAGCATAGTGGCTGCCATTGGCTCTACCGCATAATCTTCAATGTATTCTGTTCGAGTAAAGATACTATTGAAAAATCCCCACTGGAAAAATGAATCTGCTGATTGTGGCTCAAGCAATAATATTGCTAAATCGCCCAGTGGTTGATTGGTCGAAATCTCAACCGTGCCGACAGGGAGTGTAGTTTCAAACTTAACTTTATTGCTGGTGGCATTTACACGTTGGCGACCCTCGTAGTCTTTTGCATTAAATACGGGATTGGAAAATTGATATTGCGCGACTTTTACTGTTTTCGCCTTGGTCAGTGTGGTCATTCTCACCCCGTGGATTGATAGCCTTTCTATGACTTGTTGCCACTGCGCTGGGACGTAATAATATTTGGGGCGTAGGGTATTAATAGCTGGCTGCGTATTCCCCATGACAGTTAAATTTGGGTATAACTTTGGTTGACCGTCCCAACGAACAACCTCATTACCGCTAATCTCACTTTGTTCTAAAGAGTACCCTATTCCTTTAAAGTCCCAACCAGGCTGCTCAACAGTTTCCCATGTTAAGGGGATACGTTGTGGATGCTGATATTTATCTTCATATATAGCGGCTTTGAGTTTAGTTCCATGCTTAGCTACCGTTTTCAAGGTTTGCTCTAACATGACATAAGTGCCTAAAACACGCTGTTTAAAGGGTTTTAAACTATGGTTCTCAATTAAAATAGTGGGTAAATGTCGGGCATCACCGTAACCATTAGAAAACCGTGGGCTTGGGTTCCAATAAGAAAGGCCTTTTGATAAATCTGTATTATCAATTGCAAATATTAGCTTACCAGGAATGTGCCCTTGAGCTGATAATGCCGATTCAATTTCAGGACGGTAATAGGTTTCAAGCCATTCAAAACTTGCTGGGCTGTAGCCTTCTTTAACGTTATATCCAAAGGTGACATCGTATTGATAATCTATGCCATCGGTGACATGCACATCGATATATAAATCAGGTTGCCAAATATTAATGGCTCGTATCATATGCTGTAGTTCTAGGGTGTCTAACTTTGCGTAGTCACGATTAAGATTAAGGTTGCGTGCATTAGTACGCCAGCCCATATCAACAGGCCCGCGTTGATTAACACGATTGAACTCACTGCTGCGTTCATGGGCATCGACACTCAGAATAGGCACGAACAGAAGGTTAACTTTATCCAGTAATTGTTCCTTATTACCTTGAGTGATGTCTCTAAGTAACATCATCCCAGCATCTTTACCGTCGATTTCTCCAGAATGTATCCCAGCTTGTACTAGCACAGTAGGCTTATTACTTTGTGATAATTCTGCGGCGGTTGTTGCCCCCGTTTCTGAGGCAACCACCATCCAAATATCTCGCCCTTGTGGACTTTTCCCAATCGAAACTTGTGTTAGTAATTCACTATTATCGACAAGGTTAGTTATCCATTGATGAGTTTCATCATAGTTTGGGCTGGTGGTTAATCCGTTTTGTTCAAATGGCGTTGACCAAGATTGATCAGCAGATCGCAGTAACGTTTCACTTGAACCACTCCAAGGCTTAATGGGAGGCAAGATAACATCGTTAATAAAAACCGGTTTGGCAAATTCCGAACTAAGCTGCAAAGAGCCTGCTGAAGGAGGAGTGATCTGTGTCGCCACGCTAGAAAAAGAAATAAGTGAGTTTATGATGCAGCTGGCTAGTAAAACGCGGCGCATAGATATCCCTACAAAATGAGCAAGTGTGTTGTTTTATCATAAATTATTTCAACATTGAGACAAGAGGTTAAGGGCAGGTTGTTGCTTTGTTTGTTGTTTAAAATGTAACAAATAAAAAAGCCCCAATGTCATTTGAGGCTTAGTGTAGATAAAACAATATGAAAGTTAGCAATACCTAACTATTGGGCCCTGCTGCTTTAATTGCATCAGATACCTGATATTTGGCAAAGTTTGCAGTAAACTCTTCTGCCAATTGCTGTGCATATTTGTTGTACTCAGCTTTATCTGCCCAAGTGTTAATTGGATTCAATAGTTGAGTATCAACACCAGAAACTGCGACGGGTACCGCTAAGTTCAGCTTATCGATATGCTGTGTTTCCACATCTTTAAGCTCACCACTGACAATCGCGTCGACAATGGCACGAGTTGTTGGAATATCAAAACGTTTACCTACGCCATGTGGACCACCTGTCCAGCCCGTGTTAACCAGATAAACTCGGCTACCGAAAGACTCGATTCGCTTCATTAATAGTTCAGCATATACACCTGCTGGGCGAGGGAAGAATGGTGCTCCAAAACAAGTCGAGAATGTCGATTGAATGGCAGATGTTGACCCCATTTCAGTTGACCCCACCTTAGCGGTATAACCCGATAAGAAATGATAAGCTGCTTGTTCTTTAGTAAGTACAGAAACTGGCGGAAGGACACCAGAAACATCGCATGTTAGGAATACGACCGAATTAGGCTCTGCACCGCGGTTTTCTTCTTTACGTTGGGCAATATGTTCAAGTGGATAAGCTGCACGACTGTTTTCAGTTAGTTCAGTATTGGTGTAATCAGGCACTCTATTTTCGTCTAGCATGACGTTTTCAAGTACGGTACCAAAACGAATCGCATCCCAAATAACGGGTTCATTTTTTTGGCTTAAGTCGATGCACTTGGCATAACAGCCGCCCTCAATATTGAAAACGCCACCCGGAGCCCAGCCATGTTCGTCATCGCCAATTAAAAAACGTTTTGGATCGGCTGATAAGGTTGTTTTACCTGTGCCTGATAAGCCGAAGAATAAGGTTGTATCACCATCATGGCCGACATTGGCAGAACAGTGCATTGGCAGTACACCTTTAGCTGGCAATAAGAAGTTTTGGACAGAGAACATCGACTTTTTCATTTCACCAGCGTACTTAAGCCCTGCTAGCAATACTTTTTTATCGGCGAAGTTGATCATCACAACCGCATCAGAGTGAGTACCGTCACGAGCGGGGTCACAGACAAACTCTGGGGCGTTCATTATTTGCCATACGTCTTTATTACCACGGTTGAAATGTGTTGGAGTGATAAATAGGTTACGTGCAAATACTTGATGCCAAGCGTATTCAGTGGTGACACGCACAGGAAGATAATGCTCATCATCGGCACCTACTTCCAGTTCTGAGACAAAAATGTCTTTTTCAGAAAGGTAAGCTTCAACTCTTCCCCAAAGGGCATCGAAAGTATCAGCAGCTATACCTTTGTTAACAGAACCCCAATCAATATCATCTTGGGTATTGGCTTCTTGAACGATAAAGCGATCATTTGGTGAGCGACCAGTACGTTCACCGGTTTTAGCGACTAATGCGCCATTGGCTGTTAATTGTCCTTCGTTACGTTGTAAAGCAAGTTCAATTAATTCAGCGCTTGTCAGGTTGAAGTGTACGCTGTTTGTTCCATCTGTCATCGGGTCTTCTCCGTCGTAAATAGGTCGTTTATCGGTCTATGTTGCCGATTTATATTTAAGATGACTTACGTTATCGCTTGCTTAGGCTGAAGCTAATTTAGCGATGTCATTGTAACGTAATAAACAATACAGGTAACCAACAGTTTGGTAACTTTTTTGTAATTTGGGGTGATTTTTTAGTTTTAAGATAGATTTTTTACACAAAAAAAGCGCCAAATGCGCTTTTTTATGAAAGTTTTGGTGTTGTGGTGATCAGTTATTGCTGTGTGGTAGATTCAAAATTACCTGCAAAAATTGCAGCAATATCGATACTGTCAAAAGTGTAAACCGCTGGGCAATACTCACAGCCCATTTCAATTTTACCTTCTTCAGCCAAAATGGTTTCTACTTCATTTTGTGCTAATGTCGCTAGCGCCTTAGCACTTCGCTCTTTTGAGCAGGTGCACTTGAATGTGACATCAACCGGATCGAAAAGGCGAACCTCTTCTTGATGATATAAACGATGTAAAATCTCTTCAGCATCTAAAGTGAAAAGCTCTTCTTGTTTGATGGTTTCAGTAAGGGCCATTAAATGATTGAAGTCTTCGTTTTCATCGGTTTGAGTCGGCAATACTTGTAGCAACATACCAGCAGCTTGTTTGCCATCAGCAAATAAGGTGATGCGAGTAGGTAATTGCTCTGACTGGCTGAAATATTCTTCTAGGCAAGCTGCTAAGCTTTCGTTTTCAAGTGAAACGATACCTTGATAACGCTCACCTTCGTCAGGCGTTAGCGTGATAACCATTACGCCTTTACCCATTAGATCCTTTAGGGATGCATCGTCAGCTAACTCACCTTTCCAGCGTGCAACACCACGAAGCGCTTGTAAATTAGTGCCATTGATAACGGCTAACGAAACAGGACCGTCACCTTGAAGCTGCACACTAATGTCACCACTAAACTTGATTGTGGCTGTTAATAACGACGTTGCCGCCATTAATTGACCCAATAGTTGCTGCAATGCGAATGGGTATTCATGGGCAGATAGAATCTCTTGATAGCTTTTTTCAAGTTGTACCATCTCACCACGCACATCGGCATTATCAAATAAGTAGCGATGTAAAATATCTTTGCTCATGTTCACTCTCGTTTGTTGTGCTTTAATCGTCTTTATAGATCTTTAAAGCGAATAAGTTGACGACGCTGTTTTTTATCCGGCTTGGTTTCTGGTGCAGGATTATTCAAAATATTTAAGCGTCTGGCTTCGGCATTAAATTCTCTTTTACTAATGCTTTCGGCTGTTTCTTCATATAGCGTCTGTGCTATAGCCGCTCCTTGTCGATGTTCTGACAATTGAGCAATAATTATTTCCTTATCGTCGTGGCCTTGTCGTAAACGAATCTTGGCACCGACTTCAGCTTGCTTGCTGGATTTTGTACGTTGACCGTTATAGTGTACTTTTCCACCATTGATCATCTCTTTTGCAAGCGAGCGTGTTTTATAAAAGCGCGCCGCCCATAGCCATTTATCGAGTCTGACTGATGTTGCTGATGATGAAGCTTGGCCCATCTAAACACCCCCAAAAGTGGTATGAGTTCACAAGGTTGACATTTTTAATATTTAAAATGTAGGAAAGCGCACAAATAACGGTGTTTCTCACAGCGTTTTTAGGCGCGCAAATGTAGCATATTCGGTGCAATTTCGCCAATCGATATGCTACGGGCTTGTTGCAATAAGCTGGGTAGGTTAGCATGATGCAGTATTTCCTAAATTAACAGAATTAGAACAGCGACCTGCATAGAGGGTCCAAGCCGAATATGGATGTATTAGATAAAATTATAACGAAGGCTTCAGCGATACCGCAAAAGCCGTTAAGCACCGCTGTATTCTGGTTGGGATTAGTGATTGTGCTATTACTGACAGCACAGATTACTTGGAAATTAATACCAGTTAATAGCCAAGCTGTTGCTTGGCAACCTTCACCTACATCCGTTGCGAGTGCGAAGCGAGTGGAGCTAAGTAGTGTTCAGAAGTTGTCATTATTTGGTGAGAAAGATGCCAGTGACGATGGCCGCCCTAAAAAGCCTGCACCCGTCGAACAAATTACCGATGCCCCTAAAACCAATCTGTCTATTCTGTTAACTGGTGTGGTTGCATCGACTTCCGATACCAATGGCCTTGCTGTCATTGAATCGAAAGGTAGTCAAGAAACCTATAGTCTTGGCGATAAAATTAAAGGCACATCGGCCTCATTAAAAGAAGTCTATGCAGACCGAATTATTATCACTAACGCTGGGCGTTACGAAACCTTAATGCTAGACGGCTTAAGCTACACCACACAAAGCCAGGCAAACCAATCATTACAACAAGCTAAAAAAGATCGTGAAGTTCAGCGCATTGATCGCCGCCAAAATGCTGAAGTTGCTCAGCAAATTAGCGACTCGCGTGATGAATTATTAGCAGACCCAGGAAAATTAACAGATTATTTAGCTATTTCTCCGGTGCGTGGAGCTGACGGAGTGAGTGGCTACCGCTTGAACCCAGGTAAGAATAAAACCTTATTTACCGCAGCTGGGTTTAAAGCCAATGATTTAGCCAAATCCATTAACGGCTATGATTTGACCGACATGGGACAATCATTAGAAGTAATGGCACAGTTACAAGAATTAACAGAAATCGGCGTTATGGTTGAACGCGATGGGCAGTTAGTAGAAATAGTATTTAGTTTGCCTGAATAGTATCGGCAGTAGAGGATTGAAAATAATGAAGAGTTATGGAATTCGACGCAAGTTATTAGCAGGGTTTGTTGCAGGTATTGCAATGCTTGCTTCTCAAGCGGCTTGGTCGGAACAATATGCTGCCAACTTTAAAGGCACAGATATTCAAGAATTCATCAATATTGTAGGCAAAAACCTCAATAAAACTATCATCGTGGATCCGACCGTACGTGGCAAAATCAATGTGCGTAGTTATGATTTATTAAATGATGAGCAGTACTATCAATTCTTCCTCAATGTTCTGCAAGTTTATGGCTATGCTGTGGTTGAAATGGAAAACCGCGTGATTAAGGTCATTAAAGATAAAGATGCTAAAACGGCCGCAATTCGTGTCGCTGATGATAGTAAGCCTGGTTTAGGCGATGAAATGGTGACTCGTATTGTTGCCCTTTACAACACGGAAGCAAAACAACTTGCACCACTATTACGTCAGTTAAACGATAATGCGGGTGGCGGTAATGTAGTTAACTACGACCCATCAAATGTGTTAATGATTTCTGGTCGTGCAGCCGTGGTCAACAAGTTAGTCGAAATTGTTCGCCGCGTAGATAAACAAGGTGACACTGAAGTTCAAGTTGTCTCGCTTGAGTATGCCTCTGCTGGCGAAATCGTTCGAATTATCGATACCCTTTATCGTTCAACTGCTAATCAAGCACAAATGCCAGGCCAAGCGCCTAAAGTTGTTGCTGATGAGCGTACTAATGCTGTCGTTGTTAGTGGCGATGAAAAAAGTCGCCAACGTGTTGTTGAACTTATTCGTCGTCTTGATGCTGAGCAGGCAACAACGGGCAATACGAAAGTAAGATATTTACGTTATGCCAAAGCCGAAGATTTAGTTGAAGTATTAACAGGATTTGCTGAGCAATTACAATCTGATCAAGATGCGGGTCAAAGCAGTAATAAGCGTCGTAAAGAAATTAATATCATGGCGCACCTTGATACTAACGCATTAGTGATCAGTGCCGATCCTGATCAAATGCGCACAATTGAAAGTGTGGTCAATCAACTTGATATCCGCCGTGCTCAAGTATTAGTTGAAGCTATTATTGTAGAAGTCGCCGAGGGTGATGATGTTGGTTTTGGTGTGCAATGGGCAACCACAGCCGGTGGTGGTACTCAGTTTAATAACCTAGGTCCAACGATTGGTGAAATCGGTGCTGGTGTTTGGCAGGCTCAAGGTGAAGAAGGTACTACAGTTTGTACTGAAAATGGTACCTGTACTGAAAACCCAGACACCCGTGGTGATATTACCTTATTGGCACAAGCATTAGGTAAAGTGAATGGTATGGCATGGGGGATCACTGCTGGTGACTTCGGTGCACTAGTTCAAGCTGTTTCAAGTGATACTAAATCAAACGTACTTGCTACACCTTCTATCACAACTCTAGATAACCAAGAAGCGTCGTTCATTGTTGGTGATGAAGTCCCGATTTTAACAGGTAGCCAAAACTCAAGTAATGGTAACAGTAACCCTTTCCAAACGGTTGAACGTAAAGAAGTGGGTGTGAAGTTAAAAGTGGTTCCTCAAATTAACGAAGGAACGTCTGTTAAGTTAACCATCGAACAAGAAGTGTCAGGTATTAACGGTAAAACAGGTGTCGATGTGACATTTGCGACTCGTCGATTAACCACCACTGTAATGGCTGATTCAGGTCAAATTGTTGTCTTAGGCGGTTTGATTAACGAAGAAACTCAAGAATCAGTGCAAAAAGTGCCATTCTTAGGCGACCTACCAATCATTGGTCACTTATTTAAATCATCTTCAAGTGGCGTGAAAAAGAAGAACCTGATGGTATTTATTAAGCCGACGATTATTCGTGACGGGATTACCATGGAAGGCATTGCGGGCCGCAAGTACAACTACTTCCGTGCATTGCAACTTGAACAACAAGAACGTGGCGTTAACTTAATGCCAAACACTGATGTGCCGATGCTTGAAGAGTGGGATCAAGAAGCGTACTTGCCTGATGAAGTTAACGAAGTACTGAATCGTTACAAAGAAGGGAAGAGTTTAGAAACTAAGATGCGTGAAACCGACCCAGCGCTAAAGCATATCAGCGAGAGTAAAGCCAAAGATCAGCAGCCTGCAGAAACTGAAGTCGATGCAGAACAAGAAGATGATGCCAATGAGTGAAGCAGAAATGACTGAGCAGTTGGCGCAAGTATCTAACGAGTTAGGTATTGAATCGGAAGAGCTTAATGATGAGGTCTTCCACTCAACCAGTCGTGAGCGCTTACCGTTTGCTTTTTCGCATCGCTTTAACTTGGCATTAGCCAAAGAAGCCGATGCGCTGAAGTTGTATTACACCAGTGAAACGCCGCTGACTGCGATGTTAGAAGTACGTCGTTATGCTGGTGAAGACTTAGTGTTAAGTCAATTACCTGTCGAAGAATTCGAAGCAAAGTTAACCCAAACTTTCCAAGCTAATTCATCTGAAGCGCAGCAATTAATGGAAGATATAGGTAACGAGATGGATTTATTCACTCTTGCCGAAGAATTGCCGCAAACAGAAGACTTATTGGAAGGTGATGATGATGCGCCAATTATTAAGTTAATTAACGCATTATTATCAGAAGCGATTAAAGAAGAAGCGTCGGATATCCATATTGAGACGTACGAAAAACAATTGGTCGTTCGTTTCCGTATCGATGGCGTGTTAAAAGAAGTATTAAAGCCAAATCGCAAGTTGTCGTCACTGTTGGTATCACGTATCAAAGTAATGGCACGCCTTGATATCGCTGAAAAACGTGTTCCTCAAGATGGTCGTATTTCGTTGCGTATAGCAGGTCGAGCGGTTGATGTGCGTGTGTCTACTATGCCGTCAAGTCATGGCGAGCGCGTGGTATTGCGTCTACTGGATAAAAATACCGGTAATCTCGATTTGAAACAGTTAGGTATGACGCTGTCAATTCGTGAACAATTTGATGCCATTATCCGTAAGCCTCACGGAATTATTTTGGTTACAGGCCCTACTGGTTCAGGTAAAAGTACCACCTTGTATGCTGGCTTAACTGAAATTAACTCAAAAGATACGAATATTTTGACTGTCGAAGATCCTATTGAGTATGAACTCGAAGGGATTGGGCAAACGCAAGTTAACATGAAAGCCGACATGACATTCGCCCGTGGTTTACGTGCGATTCTGCGTCAAGATCCTGATGTTGTAATGATTGGTGAGATTCGTGATTTAGAAACAGCACAAATTGCAGTTCAAGCGTCATTAACTGGTCACTTAGTGATTTCAACCTTACATACCAATACCGCTTCTGGTGCGATTACGCGTTTACAAGATATGGGTGTTGAACCCTTCCTCGTGTCTTCAAGTCTTCTTGGTGTATTGGCCCAGCGACTAATCAGAACCTTGTGTAATGAATGTAAGATTGAGCATGAGCCAGATGAACGAGAACGTGAGCTATTAGGCGTCACTGCGAACGATACTCGAGTGATTTATCGTGCCAATGGTTGTAAAGCCTGTGGCCATAACGGTTACCGAGGCCGTACTGGTATCCATGAATTATTAGTTGTTGACGATAATGTTCGAGAGCTTATTCATGGTGGACGTGGTGAACTGGCCATTGAAAAGTATGTTCGCCAAACCATTCCTAGTATTCGTCATGATGGCATGAGTAAAGTACTTGATGGCGTGACAACGCTTGAAGAAGTTTTACGCGTGACGCGCGAGGAATAATCAATGGCAGCGTTTGAATATAAAGCCCTTGATAGCAATGGCAAACAACAAAAAGGCGTCATTGAAGCTGATACTGCTCGCCATGCACGTAGTCAATTACGTGAACAGCGCTTGATGCCAATAGAGCTACAACCGGTTGCAGAGAAAGAAGCAAAAGCTAAAACGGGTGGCTTTAAATTATTCCAACGTGGTATTTCAGTTGCAGAGTTAGCACTTATTACACGCCAAATAGCGACACTGGTTGCAGCTGGTTTGCCGATTGAAGAATCATTAAAAGCAGTAGGTCAACAGTGTGAAAAGGACAGGCTTGCTAGTCTAGTGATGGCAGTTCGTTCTCGTGTTGTTGAAGGCTATAGCTTGGCAGATTCACTTGCCGAATATCCCCATGTTTTTGATGATTTATATCGTGCAATGGTGGCATCTGGTGAGAAGTCAGGCCATTTAGAAGTGGTATTGAACCGTTTGGCGGATTATACCGAACGCCGTCAGCAATTAAAGTCAAAGCTCACTCAAGCAATGATTTATCCAATTGTATTGACCGTCGTTGCGATTGGCGTTATTGCCGTATTATTAGCAGCCGTTGTCCCAAAAGTTGTGGGGCAATTTGAGCATATGGGGCAAGAGTTACCAGGAACGACCCAGTTCTTAATTTTAGCTTCTGATTTTGTGCAAGCATATGGATTAGTCGTACTAGGCCTGTTATTCGCAGCGTTTGTACTGTTTAAGCAGATGCTCAAAAAACCGAACTTTCGGATGCACTTTGATACTTGGTTATTAAAAGCGCCAGTTATAGGTAAGGTCAGCAAGGGCATCAATACCGCTCGTTTTGCACGAACATTAAGTATTTTGTCTGCGAGTTCTGTTCCGCTTCTTGAAGGGATGAGAATTGCCAGTGAAGTATTATTGAATGTGAAAGTACGCGCCGCAGTTGATGATGCTACTGCAAGAGTACGTGAAGGTACTAGTTTAGGGGCTGCGCTCACAAATACTAAACTTTTCCCGCCTATGATGCTCTATATGATTGCATCGGGTGAAAAAAGTGGTCAGTTAGAGCAAATGCTAGAACGTGCTGCTGATAACCAAGACAGTGAGTTTGAATCTAATGTGAACATCGCATTAGGGGTATTCGAACCTATGCTTGTTGTTAGCATGGCGTCAGTGGTGCTGTTTATTGTCATGGCTATTTTACAGCCTATTTTAGAATTAAATAACTTGATCAGTGGTTAAACCGATTAGGTTATTAAGGTAATTTTTATCACGCACTTTGTCGTGCGTATCGGAGGAAGTCGTCAATGCAAGTCAATCGTAAACAACGTGGTTTTACCCTCTTAGAAGTGATGGTGGTAATCGTTATTCTGGGTATCTTAGCCTCAATGGTTGTTCCCAACTTAATGGGTAACAAAGATAAAGCGGATTTACAAAAAGCAGTTTCAGACATTGTAGCTTTAGAAAATGCATTGGATATGTACCGCTTAGACAACAGTGTATACCCAACAACTGACCAAGGTTTAGATGCATTAGTGCAAAAGCCAACGTCTTCGCCAGAGCCTCGTAACTACCGTCCAGATGGTTATTTAAAGCGTTTACCACAAGATCCATGGCGTAATGATTATTACCTACTAAGCCCAGGTGAGAATGGTCGTATCGATATTTTCAGTGCAGGTCCTGACGGACAAGTGGGCACTGAAGACGATATTGGTAACTGGAATTTACAAAACTTCCAGTAATGGAAGCTTGAGATAATTCAATGAAGTTTACACGCCAAGCTGGGTTCACTCTTTTAGAGGTGTTATTGGTTGCACTGCTGATGGGCTTAACTGCAGCAGCAGTCACCATGACGACGAACACAGCCGGACCAGAGCAGGCGTTAACTAAAACAGCTCGACAATTTATAGCAACCACTGAGTTAGTGATTGAAGAAACCATCCTCAGTGGCCAGTTTTTAGGGATTGTCGTAGAAGAAGATGAATACCAATTTGTATATTACAAAGACGGTAAATGGGAACCGCTAACAGGTGATAGACAGCTTGCTCCACAACAAATGGAGGAAGGTGTCATGATGAGCCTGCTACTGGACGGTTTGCCATTAGTACAAGACGATGAAGAAGATGAGTCATGGTTCGATGAGCCACTCATTGATGAAAGCAAAGAAGACAAGAAGAAAAACCCAGAGCCGCAAATTTTGTTATTTCCAAGCGGTGAAATGTCGACATTTGAATTGAGTTTTTTAACTGATGATGCCAATGGCAAAGAAGTTGAAGTCTTAGTTGTCGGTGACTCAATGGGACGATTAGCGCTAGGAAGTTTCGATGAAGACTTGTAAAGGCATGACGCTACTCGAAGTCATCGTTGCGTTAGCAGTGTTTTCGATTGCAGCCGTTGCCGTCACTAAAAGTATCGGTGATCAAATGGCGAACCTACCGATATTAGAAGAAAGAACCCTTGCGCAATGGGTTGCGAGTAATCAGATGGTTGAAGCCAGATTAATTCAGCAATTTCCTGAACTTGGTACTAAAAATGGCCAAGTCGAACTCGCAGGAAAAGATTGGTATTGGCGTCAAGAAGTGGTTAAAACCACAGACGACAATTTCCGTATGATAAGAATTTTAGTGAGCGATGAAGATAGGTTTAACCGAACCGTTGCCCAAGTGAGTAGTTATGTTCACAACGAAGGTTAAATCACAAAAGCATAATCAGTTAGGGTTTACCCTATTAGAAATGCTGATCTCAATAGCCATTTTCGCCATGATCGGATTGGCCGCCAATGCTGTGCTATCGACTGTGATGAAAAATGATGAAGCGACCAAAGAGTTTTCGGTTCGACTCAAAGCGTTGCAACAAGGGTTTGGGATTATTGAGCGAGACTTAGGCCAAATCGTGGCGCGAACTCAGCGTGGTTTTGATGGTGAGCGTACAACATCTGTATTTCAAACCGGTGATAATATGCTGGATTCTGAAACTGAAGCCTTAGTGTTTTTCCGCTTAGGTTGGTTGAATCCAGATGGCATGTTACCTCGTGGTAGTTTGCAGTCTGTTGCTTATGTTGTTCAAGATGGCCGCTTAGAGCGTTGGTATTATCCTTACCCAGAGCCAGAGGTCGGTGCAGAGCCGTTAAAAAGTTTAATCGTGAAAGATGTCGTTTCCATTGAGTATTCATTTTTTGTAGGTGATAAATGGGAGCGAAAAGTTGATGCTTCTACCTTACCGCTTGCGATAGCGATGGAAGTTGAGATTGAAGGCTTAGGCACCATTGAACGTCGTTTTTTACTACCTAAAGGTGGAGATAGCTCAAGCACCGGCAGCGGTGGTAATAGTGGTGGCAATAATGGTGACAATAGCGATAGCAGCGACACTGATGAAACCGGAGAAAAGACTGAAGGTGACGACACATGATGAAGTCACAATTACCGGGGTTTCGTAAACAGCGCGGAGTGGCGTTATTAGTTGTACTGTTGATTGTGGCATTGGTTGTGATTATCGCTACCAACATCACCAGCCGTAACCAGTTATCTATGCGCCGAACGTTAAACTTGGCGCAATATGACCAAGCATATTGGTATGCTATTTCTGCAGAAGAGTTAGCGAAAAAGATTTTAAAGCAAGATATGGAAGACAGTGATGGCACTGTGCATCGCCAACAATATTGGGCACTGGCTGATGTTATTTTTCCTGCCGAGTACGGTGAAATTGGTGGCGAAATTCAGGATATGCGCTCCTGTTTCAATATCAATGCGTTATCTGTGACTTCGACAGAAGTTGAGAATGGTCAGCCCAAGCTCAGTTTAGCGGCAAGCCAATATAAAGCGTTATTAGCCGCACTGGGGATGGACGAGTTTGGTGCAGAAAGGCTGACTCATACCTTGGTTGATTATATTGATGATGACACAGTTTCTATGCCTTATGGTGCTGAAGATGCGGATTATGAATCGCGTAATATCCCGTATCGAGCAGCGAATACTTTGATGAGTCATCATAGTGAATTAAGGGCGGTGATTGGCTATAACCAGCAAGTGTATACCACGTTATTACCTTATATTTGTGCGATACCAGGTAACAACCAACAGTTATTGAATGTCAACACCATTGAAGTAGAACAAGCCGCATTACTTGTTGGCATGTTAGATAACAAAATTTCATTGAGTGATGCCGAAAGCTTGATTAACCAAAGACCTGCTGATGGTTTCGAAACTGCTGCAGAGTTTTGGGAGAATAATACGCTTGCTAGTTTAGCGACTGAGAGCAATATGAAGTCGAGTATTGTAGTGGACAGTAATTTCTTTTTACTGAAAGCGGGCGCTAAAGTTGATAATGCCATGTTCAGAATGGACAGTGTGCTACAGCGAAGCGGTGATAAATTTGACGTGTTGACTCGCCAGTATGGTGGGCAACAGTAATGAATAAGAGAAACAACCTGCTGCACAGTTTTTTGAAACCCTTGCAGCCAGTGGAGAGTAACAGTGTCTGAACGGCTTTTTATCCGATTAGGTAAAACATCAGAAAGCCCATGTTCTTGGCTAGTTTGGTCAGAGCAGGAGCAAGAAATTATCGCCTCTGGCGAGTTAAGTGATGCAGCAAGCCTATCAAGTTTAACTGAGCGTGCTGGAAATCGCCCTGTTGATGTATTAGTGCCAGCGTCAAGCATGACATTGACTCAAATTGAATTACCTGAGAAAAACCAGCGCCAAGCATTGAAAGCATTGCCTTTTATGCTAGAAGAAACGATTGCATCTGATGTTGAAGATATGCACTTTGTCGTTGGACCTCGTGATGGTGAGCAGCTGAACGTGGTTGCAGTTGCCCATGAGCAAATGCAAGATTGGTTATCTTGGCTGCTTGATGCCGGTATGAAGGTAAAACGTATCGTACCTGATTGTTTAGCATTACCATTAGAACAGTGTCGCTGGGCGGCACTGGATATGGGTGATGAACTGTTATTACGCACGGGTGAAGGAAGCGGTGTTAGTCTGCCTAAAACATGGTTAGATTTTGCATTACCGCAACTGATGCCTGAACAGCAAGAAGATCAAGCTCCCCTCAATATTGCAGCTTACAGCGAAGATTTAGTCTTTATGGGAGCGGAAGTTGAGCCTAAACCCCTAGATTTACCTATGATGGTTTTGGCTAAAGGCATTATCCAAGCGCCGATCAATTTACTCAGTGGCATTTATCAGCCAAAGCGTGAATACAGTAAACATTTAATGTTATGGCGTAATGTCGCCATTATTATGGCGGTAGCGATCATTTTATCTCTAGTCAATAAAGGCTTAACGATTTATCAGCTAGAAGCGCAAACTGCTGAAGTTAAGCAACAAAGTGAAGCGATTTTTAAAAGAGTCAGTCCAGGTATTAATCGTATTGTTAATATCCGCTCGCAAATGGATTCTCAGTTACGCAGTATGCAAGGTCAGGGTGGTGGAGCGGCATTTTTTGAAATGCTTGATGGCTTAAAAGATGCTTTTGAAAAGGTACCGGATTTAAAACCAAATTCTTTACGTTTTGATGCCAACCGTAATGAACTGCGTATGCAAGTGACGGCCAAAACTTATGACCAAGTCGATAAGTTTAAAGAGTTAGTTGAAACACGATATGACCTTGATATGGGTGCAATCAATAGCGGTGAAGACGAAGTGAATACAACCCTAACATTGAGGGGCAAATAAGATGGAAAATTTGCAAGCTTGGTGGAAAGGCTTAGCCCTCAGAGAGCAGCAGCTTGTCGCCAGCTGTGGTGTGTTTGTCATTATTGGTATTATATATTGGGGAATTTGGAGCCCGATTTCTTCAGCTGCTGAAAATGCTGAAATGAGGCACCAATCAGAATTACAAACACTCAACTATGTCAAACAAACGGCTAATAAAATCGCAGGTTTGAAGCAATCAGGCTCGAAACCAACGTCAACTGGCAGCCTCAGTTCTGTGGTCAATCAACTTGCGGGTCAATATAAGTTAGAAATCACACGAATGCAGCCTCAGGGTGATAAAATCCAGTTGTGGATGGATGATGTGCCTTTTGACAGCTTATTGAATTATTTACATGAGCTGGTTGAACAAAAAGGCTTAACCCTTGAAAGTGTGGATTTATCAGAGTCTGATGTGGCCGGTTTTGTCAAAGTACGTCGTATTCAGCTGTCTAAGTAAGCAGGTATTGTAGTGAGTTTGATTAAAAAAATAGTAATAGGCGTTGTTATTTATCTCGCCTTTATGGTGGCTTACATTCCTGCTAATTGGGTAGTAGGCATTGCGCCGTTACCTAATAACATAAAAGTGAGTGGTGTATCAGGCACGTTATGGCAAGGTCATGCTGAGCTGGTATCTATTGATCGTCGCATCATTGAACAAGTGAGCTGGGACATGAACCCATGGGCATTGTTTATTGGCCAAGTGAACCTTGATGTCAACATTGGTAATCGTGCGACAGCAGTCAGTGGACAAGGAGATATCACTTGGTCGTTATCAGGTATATCAGCTGAAAATTTACGTTTTGAAGCGCCAAATTCATTTTTGTTAGGAAATAGCCGTCTGCCATTCAGAACGAAAGTGAATGGTGATGTTAGCTTGATTGTTGAACGTCTTGAGCAAGGTGAGCCATGGTGTGAACAGCTGTCAGGTAAGTTATTTTTAAATCGTATTGATGTAAAAAACCAGTTTGGAGAGTATCCATTAGGTAACATTGCATTAGGGTTGAAGTGTATTGATGGCATGGTACAGTTAAATACTGATGACACAATGAACCAAATGGGTATTGAAGGGATTGCAAGTTTAGGCGAAAGTAATCGCTTTTCTGTCAGCGCTAAAATTAAGCCAACACCAGAACAACCAGAAGATCTTACTCAAGCATTATCCTTCCTAGGTAAGCAAGATAGCCAAGGATATTACCCGATTAATTATAACGGCGTAATTCCAGGTATGTAGACTGGCAGCTTCAATAAAAAAGGCATGTTAATCACATGCCTTTTTTGTTTTTAATTCCAAAAGTAATCTACGCGTCGAGTAGATCCTGATGCAGCATTTGGTAATCATGAATGGCAGGGAAGTCGACAAAGTCTTTATGAGGTTTTTGGCTGTCAGGGTTGGATATACCAAGTTGATAACCAATTCCCGCTTTTTTCGACGCTTCTAAAATGTGCTCATTATCATCAACAAATAAACAACGGCTTGGATTAAGACTGAATTGACGAATTGCATGCTCCCAAAAATTAGGGTGCTCTTTAGGGTAGCCTGTTTCGTGGCTTGAAAAAGTTGCATCAAGTCCGTGTGCAAGTTCAGTATGTTCAAGTTTTAATGCTAAGCTTTTGGGATGAGCATTTGTCATTAATATCCGCTGTTTCCCTGCTGTTTTTAGTGCATTAAGAAAGGGCATACTGTCTTGACGCATTTGAATTCGCTCTGCCAAGGAATAATGCAAAGTTAAAATATCCAAACCAAGCTTTTCTTGCCAATAATCAATGCAATACCAATCTAATGTTCCTTCTACCTTTTGGTAAGATTGCTCGACTAATTGTTGCGCTTGGGTTACTGATATCTGCCGCTGTTGGCTCAATTGTTGTGGCACTAAAGATAACCAAAAGTGATTATCAAAGTGTAAATCGAGTAGGGTGCCATCCATATCGAGTAAAACTGTGTCTATCTTATGCCAAGGAAACATGAAAATTCCAGTTGTAGAATATAGCTAGGGTAGTAAGATTGTAACTTGTCTATCTAAATTCGTCATATATGAGGTTTGAATGACAACTCGGCATAAAAAGCCTGACATCCTTCATCGTGAAATAGTAGCAAAAAGTCGTCTATTTCAAATTGAGCAGCTGCACTTAAAGTTTTCTAATGGCGTAGAGCGTCAATATGAAAGAATGAGTGGCGGTAGCCGTGGTGCAGTAATGATTGTCCCTGTGCATCAAGGTCAATTATTGTTAGCCAAAGAATATGCCGCAGGTACCGATAATTATGAACTGGGTTTCCCTAAAGGCTTGATTGATCCTGGAGAAGAGGCCGCTGAAGCTGCTAACCGAGAGCTACAAGAGGAAATCGGTTTTGCCAGTAACAAACTGACTTTATTAAAAGAACTCAGTTTAGCGCCTGGCTACTTTGCCAGTAAAATGCAGATTTTTATTGCAGAAGACTTATATGAAAGTCGCCTTGAAGGTGATGAGCCTGAACCAATAGAGGTCATTCCATATCCTTTAGAAGATTGGCAAACCTTGCTTGAAGATGCTGACTTTTCTGAATCACGAAGTGTCAGTGCATTATTTCTTGCACAGCAGTTTTTAGCAAAATAGCGGTTATTAATTAAAATAAAAACAAAATATTAGCCGATGAAAGCTACTAAAAAAGCCTAAGTTGGACTAACTTGACAGTATTCAGCGTATTATTTGGCGATTGGAGTGGGTATGAAGCCAGAAGAAGTAATTGAACAAGTCATCAAAATTGCCACTGAAGCAGGGCAAAAAATTCGAGATATTTATGTCAAAGGTGACTTTGACAGAGAAATTAAGTCAGACAATACGCCTGTCACTTCAGCTGATTTAGCGGCAAATGAAATCATTTGTGCCGGCCTCGCAGCATTAACCCCAGATATTCCCATTTTGAGTGAAGAAGCTGCCGATATTCCATTTGAAGAACGTGCTGAATGGCAGCGTTATTGGTTGGTTGATCCTTTAGACGGTACTGGTGAATTTATCGCCGGCAGCGGTGATTTTTCCGTTATTATCGCACTCGTTGAACATAATCGCCCTGTTATGGGGATTGTTTATGTGCCGATGACAAACGTTTGTTATTACGCCATTGCTGGGCTTGGGGCGTATAAGCGTGATACTAAGAATGAAGTTCGCATCATGAGCAGACAAATTGGTGACATTGAACAGTCAGGTTTGAAACTTGCAGTGAGTCGTCGTCAAGATCCGCAGTCAGTGCTTAAATTATTAAGTCATCCTAATAGTTGTGAGTTAGTGGTCCTTGGTGGCGCAGCGTTAAAGAGTTGCCTTGTTGCTGAAGGACGTGCCGATTGTTATGTACGCCTAGGCCCAACAGGTGAGTGGGATACTGGTGCAGCGCAAATTATTCTTGAAGAAGCTGGCGGCGCGTTAATGGATATCAATTTACAGCCAATGAGTTATAACGAACGAGAAACGCTCGAAAACCCTAACTTTATCGTTGTTGGCAGTCCAAGTTTAGCTTGGGATGATATTCTCACTAAATAGTTTTTGCATTCAACTATGCCTTAAGCCCTCTATTGAGGGCTTTTTTGTGTCTGAACAAGCCTCATTATGATTATTGAATGAATAAAAAATTATTATGAACATTGTTTTTTATTTTGTTTGTTGTTAGTTTAACCACATTAGTTAATTACAATAGGGATTATGATGGCGCGAAGGAAGGAACATACTCATGAAGAAATTAATGAGATGGCCATAGTTGCAGTCATGGAATACTTACAAGCAGCTTCGCTTGATGGTTTGTCACTTCGCAAAGTGGCCAGTCAAATAGGCTATGCACCTAGTACCTTAATTAATATCTATGGGTCATATCAACAATTACTCTTACGTGTTTCTGAGCGAGTTTTGGTGAACTTATACCAACACCTAGCCGATCTTAATGTTGACTGCTCTCAAGATGAACCTATCAATATCATAGAAGCCATGGCACATGGATATTGCCAATTTGCTTTTGAACATAAGGCTGGCTTTAAGCTCGTGTTTGAAATTTCAGCGCCAGACAATGTGTCATTGTCATCTAGTCATCAGCACGCTATTGATTCATTATTTGGATTGATTTCGCAGCAGTTAAAACATGTTTTTGCACAGGCGTCAGAACAACAAATTACATTAATGAGCCGAGTGTTATGGGGGGGGATTCATGGATTAACTTGCTTAGCGATTGATGGAAAGTTATTTACCACTGAAACCGAAATACCAGCAATGCTCAGTAGTCATGTACAAGGCTACATTTTAGGAATGACAAAAAACAAGGATGCAGCATGTTAATCTCTAGACGATTCTTTCCCTATTTTGTTACTCAGTGTCTTGGGGCACTGAATGACAACATTTATAAAAATGTGCTGTTGCTATTGGTGACTTATAGCCAAGTTAACGAATTACCCATTAGCGTTAATATGTTTGTAAATCTGGCGGCGGGTGTTTTTATCTTACCTTTCTTTTTGTTTTCAGCCCACGCAGGTATGGTGGCTGATAATGTTGATAAAGCCATGCTCATACGACGATTAAAGTTGATTGAGTTTATTATCATGTCATGTGCTGCGGTCGCTATTCTGTCTCAAAGCTATTTGGTGATGTTATTACTCCTGTTTTTAATGGGCACGCAGTCTGCGTATTTTGGCCCTGTTAAATATTCTTTATTGCCACAAACGCTAAAAGAAAATGAACTTGTTACTGGTAATGCTTGGGTTGAGATGGGGACATTTATTTCAATTCTTGTGGGGACGTTATCTGCAGGGTTAATTGTTGCGAGTGATAATAGCTTAGTAGCCGCTTCTGCAACCGTTGTCACTCTTGCTGCAATTGGTTATCTATCAAGTCGAGCAATTCCAGCTTTACCACCTCAAGGCAAGATTGAAAAAATTCGCTTTACGCCACTTTCTGGTACTTGGCGCAGTATTGCTAAAGTGCGTCAAACCCCAAGTATTTGGATGGCAATTTTGGCCATCAGTTGGTTTTGGTTTTTAGGTGCAACTTATCTGACTCAATTTCCTAATTTTGCCAAGTTACACCTTCATGCTGATGCGACAGTGGTATCGCTATTACTGGCGTTATTTTCAATTGGCATTGCGGTAGGCTCGTGGATTTGTGAGCGAGTTTCTTATGGTCATGTTGAATTGGGCGTCATTCCATTTGGCGTGTTGGGGTTAACGGTATTTGGTGTGGATTTAATTTTTGCTATACCGCCAGCGCCGGTTGATTTGAGTACCGTGTATAGCTTTAGCACTTTTATTGCTGCATCCCAGCATTATAGAGTCATGGCTGACTTATTTATGGTGGGCCTAAGTGGTGGACTGTTCATTGTTCCGTTATATGCCTTTATTCAGTCTAGAGCAGAAAAAGGCGAGTGCGCACAAGCTATAGCAGCAAATAATATTGTTAATGCCTTTTTCATGGTAACTGCAGCGGTGTTATCCATCGTATTGCTTGGGCTCTTAGAATGGAGCATTCCACAGCTATTCTTATTACTTGCAGCCTTGAATACTGTGGTGGCTTTGTATGTTTATTCACAGGTGCCTGAGTTTGCTCAACGCTTCGTGAGCTATATTCTTAGCCATGTCATGTACCGAGTTAACGTAACAGGGCGTGAACATATTCCAGCTCAGGGAGCAGGTGTTATTGTGTGTAACCATGTGAGTTACGTTGATGCACTGATTATTATGGGATCTTCAACGCGACCGATGCGTTTTGTTATGGATAAGTCTATTAGTGAAATACCACTTTTAAAGTATTTGTTCCGTCATGCTGGTGTTATTCCGATTTGTTCGCCAAAACAATGTGAAAAGACCTATGAGCAGGCATTTGAACACATTCATCAAGCGCTAAATAACGAAGAGCTTGTGTGTATTTTTCCTGAAGGTCGATTATCCGCCGATGGCGATATTGCTGAGTTTAGACCTGGTATTGAAAGAATCCTAGCTGCCGACCCTGTATCCGTCACACCAATGGCGTTAAAAGGCTTATGGGGATCATACTTTAGCCATAAAGGTGGTCATGCTTTAACGACGAGACCAAAGCGTTTCTGGTCGAGAGTTGAAGTCAACATTGGTGAGACTGTAAATGGTGTTGAATTAGGTCGGCATGGTTTGCATCAGCAGGTAAGCGAGTTGTTTGAGCGCAAGTCATAAAGGGTCCATGACCCGATAATGTATATGCTCATGGCAGAGTGCTGAATGTGTGTTGTGACATTCATTCTGGCGAAACAAAAAACGGCTACCGAGTAAGGTAGCCGTTTCACAATATTGATAATTACTAACGTTAATATGCAGCGGTTAAGCTTTTCCAGTTTTTCTTTTGAGCTAACAGGCGTGCTTTTAACTCTTCAACTTGCAGGTTTAGCTGCTGGACGCTCAATTCTTTGCGCTTGGCTTCTAGTAAACTCTTTTTAGCTTGATAGTATTCCATCAAGTGCTGCTTCATGAGTTCATATTCAGCTTGGAAATTAGCAATGATCTCGTCACAGTTAGGTAAATGCGCCACTTTGTCCTGTGCTCTAAGTAATTGCATTTGTAATTTGGCACTTTCTATTCGTTCTTGAGGAACCACTCTTAAATCACTTGCAAGGCCAACCCATTGCATCGACTTAATGAGCCATTTTGTTGGGTCGTAATGCCACCATTTAATGCCATTACGGTAATCATTTTCGAAAATATGATGGAAGTTATGATAACCCTCGCCATAGGTTAATAATGCGATAACACCATTATCTCGAGCCGTATTTTTATTGGTATATGGCTGACTGCCCCAGATGTGAGCCAGTGAGTTAATAAAGAAAGTACAATGATGTACGACAACCAAGCGAAGTAATCCTGCCATTAATACCATTGAAATAATGTCACCATTTAACCAGCCTAAAAATGCAGGCAGGCCAATATTCATTATGACAACCAATGATAAGTAATGTTTGTGCTGCCACATAACAATGGCATCTTTTTGTAAATCACGAACATTGTTGTAGTCATGGTAGCGACTAGCTTGGTACTCGCGTAGCATCCAACCAATATGGCTGTACCAAAACCCCTTTTTAGCAGAGTAAGGATCTTTATCGTTGTTATCGACGTGCTTATGATGAACTCGATGATCTGAAGACCAATGCAGCGCACTATTTTGTAGTGCAAGAGCTCCGCCCAATGCAAATAAGAATCGCATGACAGGATGTGCTTTATAAGCTTTATGGGACCAAAGGCGATGATACCCCGCAGTAATCGATAAGCCACTTGCAAAAGCAAGCACGACAAATGCTATCCATTCGATGGCCTCAAATCCATGGGTCATGCCACGCCATGGAACCAAAGTAATAGCGCCTAATAGCGTGAGTGCAAATAGTGATGTGTTTAACCAAATAATCGGTGGTTTTTTCATTAAGATAATCCAAAAATCTTATTGGGCGTACAGTTGTACGCTAATTTAACTTACCCTCAATATATGGTCAACCCTTATGGGGCTGTGTTTCTTTGTTAAAAACGGTATTATCTGTGCACTATCATTTACTAAATGGATCTTTACATGGGTGTAAGAGCATTACAGAAAGAAAAAACCCGTCGTGCATTGGTAGATGCCGCTTTTAATCAACTCAGTGCTGAGCGTAGCTTTTCAAGCTTAAGTTTACGTGAGGTTGCAAGAGAGGCTGGCATAGCGCCAACTTCTTTTTACCGTCACTTTAAAGACATGAATGAACTCGGTTTAACCATGGTCGATGAAGGTGGTCTGACATTGCGACAAATGATGCGTAAAGGTCGCCAGCGTGCCGAAGCAGGTGGCAGTGTTATTCGTATCTCAGTTGATACTTTCATTGAAGTGCTAGAATCAAATCCCAATGTTTTTCGTATTCTTCTGCATGAACGTTCAGGGACTTCTGCGGCATTTCGTGCTGCTGTTGCGAGAGAGATTGAGCACTTTATTTCGGAGTTGTCTCATTACACTGAAGCTACCGCTGGTAGAACACCTATGTTAGCGAGAGTTCAAGCTGAAGCCTTAGTGACCTTAGTGTTTAATGCTGGCGCATCGGCATTAGATATGAAACGAGCTGATAGAAAAGTATTAGCGGATCATTTGGTTTTACAATTACGCATGGTTGCTAAAGGTGCTGAAGCGCTACAGCATAAAGTAGAAACTAAATAAATTAAGCTATTAGGCAATAAAAAGGCGATGCTGTTTACACAGCATCGCCTTTTTATTGCAGTGTGATTATTTACGCTCTAAAAGTACACCTGATTCCATATGATCGGTATATGGGAATTGGTCGAACAGTGCAAATCGAGTGATTTTATGTGTTTCACTCAGTTTGGTTAAGTTTGCTTTCAACGTGTCAGGGTTGCACGAAATATACAAAATTCGGTCATAGTTTTGCATTAAGCTAAGCGTATTGTCGTCAATACCTGCACGCGGCGGGTCAACAAATATGGTATTACAGTTATAACTGTCTAAATCGATACCTTCTAAACGACGATAGCGACGTTTTTTAGCCATTGCATCACTAAAATCTTCAGCTGACATTCTGATAATTTGAAGATTATCGACATCATTAATAGCAATGTTATATTGCGCAGCGTCCACAGAAGGCTTTGCTAGCTCAGTTGCTAATACACGTTCAAAGTTTTGCGCTAACGCAATTGAAAAATTGCCATTACCACAATAAAGCTCTAATAAATCACCCGTACTATTTTGAGTCGTTGAAATAGCCCATTCAAGCATTTTAACTGACACTTTAGCATTAGGTTGAGTAAAGCTATTTTCAATTTGTTTATACTGTAAATCTTTACCATTGACAGTTAAGGACTCAACCACGAAATCTTTATCTAAATCAATTTTTTGTTTGCGGGCACGACCGATAAAATTCACATTGAACTTTTTAGATAGACGTTGCTTCATGAGTTCAGCTTCTTCTCGCCATTCATCATTCAATTGACGATGATAAAGAAGTGAGACTAAGATCTCGCCACTAAGAGTAGATAAAAAATCGACCTGGAATAATTTAAAGCGAAGTGCATGGTTTGGACGAAGTTCTTCCATCAATGCTGTCATCATCTCATTGATAAGCACTCCAGCAGGTAAGTATTGCTCGCAACGAACTTTTTCATTCAATGCTTTGTCAAACATGTAATAGTATAAGTCGTCACCATCATGCCAGACTCGAAATTCCGCTCGCATACGGTAGTGAGCTGGCTCAGAACCAAAAACTTCTAAACTTGGCGGAGTAAACTCAGCAAAGGCAGCTTCAAGCTTGACACGTTTTTGTTCGAGTTGCGCATCATAGTTCTTAGGATCCATTGCTGCTAAATTCATTTTGTTCCACCATATGCTGTAAAATAAGGGCGCAAATATTATACTACACACCGCTGATGTCCAGTAGAACGGCGAAGTCTTAGAATATTAACAACAGAAATCGATGAATTTCACTTATTAACCCCATTCAATGGAGATTAACTTGGGCGGTCCCATACTCATTTTCGATTCAGGCATAGGTGGCTTATCCGTGTTTGAACATGTTCATAAAAAATTGTCTCAGCATGATATCTATTACTTATTTGATAATGCGCGTTTGCCATATGGAGATTTAAGTGAACAAGAGTTAATTGATGGCTGCGTTAAGTTAGTTGTTACACAAGCAAAACAGTTAAACGCTTCGATAGTTGTTGTGGCCTGTAATAGTGCAAGTACCTTAGTGTTACCTGAACTAAGAAAACAACTTAGCATTCCAGTTGTTGGTGTCGTGCCAGCAATAAAACCAGCAGCACAACAAACCACAAGCCAGCATATTGCATTGCTTGCTACACCAGGCACTGTTAATAGAGCCTATACCCAAGAATTGATCACTGAATTTGCGAGTGGTTGCCAAGTAGATTTAATTGGCTCTTCTGAATTAGTACTAATAGCAGAAGACAAAGCGGGACGAAAATGTGTTGATATAAAGAAAATTGAACAGATTTTACAACCTATTCAAAACTCATCTATTGATACCGTGGTGTTGGGTTGCACTCATTTTCCGTTTTTACGCCAAGAAATAGCACAAGTTTTAGGTGCTAAAATATTACTACTTGATTCAGGTAGTGCGATTGCTACACGAGTGTTGTTTTTGATAGGTAGTCAAAGTAAGAGTCAGAATTGTGATGTGATTTTAAAAGCTGGGTATACAGCTGAGATTGGGGATGGGCTAAAACAGACATTAACTGACTATGGCTTTACACAACTTGAGTGTCTTTCCATAGCCAGCTAACGATATAACTAATCTTTATTTTGATCCGCTGGATCTGATTCTTGTGATTTAGCTTCTCTTACTTTTAAAGTACGTTCTTGGAAACTGTAATCATTTAGTTTGTTCATCGCCTTTTTAGCACCGGCTTCTGACATCTCAACGAAACCAAAACCTTTACGGCGACCTGTTTTTCTATCTCTCACTAAGCGTACTGAATTGACAGGACCATACTCCCCGAAAAGACTCTTCACTTCACCTTCATGTACACGGTATGGCAAGTTACCCACATACAGTGTCATAGTTGGGCCAACATAAGGCTCATTTGAAGCCGCTGCGGTTGAAGTTGGAACGAAAGTAAAAATAAGACTAGCTAACATTGCACCTGCAATAAAAGATATAACAAGTTGAACATTACTAGATAGAGCATAAATGATAACTGCGCCAATGAGCGCTGTAACTAAGGTAATAACAAATGACTTCTGCATAAGTTTATCTCTAATAAAAATGAAAAATGATAAATAACTGTTAAAAAGCATAGCTATGGTAATGAATTATTTGCGCTTTCACCATACTCTGACGAAAAAATGACCTTAAAACACCATAATTAGTTCATAACAAGTCAGGGAAATAGAATAAAACTGCTATAAAAACAGTCATAATAGTTAAAAATAAAACGATCTGCACAAAAGATCCTCATTCGATCTGAATATTTGCAAAAAGCCCTTGCACGGTTTCATAATCTCCCTATAATGCGCATCCACTGACACGGCAAACCACGCAATAGCATGGTGTACATGCCAAATCAGTTCACTGAAAAGTGACGCTGAAAAGAGTTTTTAAATTAGTTTAAAAATCACTTGACGCGATACGGGAATTGCGTAAAATACGCATCCCTAGCCACTCGGGCTTACCGAGATGCGCTAACGCTCTTTAACAATTTATCAAGTAATCTGTGTGGACACTCACAGGTGTTGAGTTAATCGAAATTG